>PLDP01000133.1 GCA_003136795.1 Actinomycetota bacterium | reverse complement strand
GTGAAGCTGACCGGGCTAACCGCCTGGGCGAGCGCGGGCTCGCGGCTGGCGTTCGTCGCGACCTCCGCCGGTGGTCGACGAGGCTATCTCTGGACACAGCCGTACGGCTCGGCGACACCCCGCGCTCTCCGCACCACGCCGCCGATCGGCGAGGAGGAGATCGACGCGCTCGCCGCCGGCCCGGACGGGACGTGGGCCTGCCTCGAGAGCGCTGTCGGCAACACCACCAGCTCGTACAGCGTCGATGTCGTCTCGAGCCGCGGCGGCGGCGCGCAGGTCACAACCGGCTCGACACCAATCCTGCTCGCCGGGGACGGCACGTTCCTCGGCTACCTCGCAGTCGCCCCGGCCGGTGGCGTACAGCTGTACCGGATCTCCGGTGCGCGAGGCATCCGCGTGGCCGACCTCGCCGGCGTCTCCGCTCCGCAGGAGGTCGCGGCTGCGAACGGGCACCTCGCGGTTCGCCAGGCCGACGGCAGCGTCGCCGTGTTCACCGACGTCGGCGCGAGGCTCGCGACGATTCCCGCGAAGGCGGCGTCGATCGCGCTCACCTCGAACCGGGTCGTCGTCCGAACCCGCGACAAGCGGCTCGTCGTCTACGGCCTTCGAGGCGGCCTCGTCCACGACTGGCGGCTCGCGGCCGCGAGCTGGACCGCGGGACTCGCCGGATACGGGCGCTACGCCATCTACCTCGGCGCGAACAAGGCCGTGCACGCGGTCCGGCTCTCGAACGGCTCCGACCGCATCGTCGCCCGCGCCGGCCGCGGCTTCTTCTTCGGCGGCGTCGCTCTCCAGGCGGCGGGCGCGCTCGTGCCGCTGACAACCGGACAGGCGACGACGTTCCGGTTCGCGCCCACTTCGTTGCTCGGCTGACCTACAGTTCGGGTGTGCGTTGAGGCGACCGTGTTCCAGCTCGCCGCGCTCGCGCTGCCGAACGGCAGCATCGACGCGTTCATCAACGACGGTCACGAGATCTCGCATCAGGTGCTGCTGCCCGGCCTGGCGGTCACGGCGACGAAGACGGCGGCGACGGTGCTCGACGACGGCTTCGGCGTGAAGGCGACGCTCAAGGGCGGCGGCCACACGGTGACGACGAGCGCTGAGGGCGAGGCGAAGCTGGTGGTTTTCAAGCGTGGGACGCGCATCACGGTCACCGCCGCCGGGTATGCCCCGGCCTCGTTCAGACGCCCCTAGCTACTCTTCCTAGGTGGCCGTGACCACCCAAAGGTTGGACGCGCAGAAGCTGCGTGCAGACTTCGCCGTCTTCGAGGAGCTGACGAACGGCCGGCCGGTCGCGTATCTCGACTCGGCCTCGTCGACTCAGAAGCCCCGCCAGGTGCTCGACGCGATGCGCGAGTTCTACGAGCATTCGTACGCCAACGTGCACCGCGGCGTCTACACGCTTGCCGAGCGGGCGACGGCGGGCTACGAGGGCGCGCGCGAGAAGGTGCGCGCTTACATCAACGCCCCGTCGAACCGTGAGGTGATCTTCACACGCGGCGCCACCGAGGCGCTGAACCTGATCGCCTACTCGTGGGGCCTCGAGAACCTCGGGCCTGGCGACGTCGTCGTGATCACCGAGCTCGAGCACCACGCGAACTTCGTGCCGTGGCAGTTCATCGCGAAGAAGACGGGCGCGCAGTTCGCGCACATCCCGATCGACGACTACGGCGAGCTGCAGCTCGATGCGCTCGACGAGATCGCAACGCGCGGGAACGTGAAGGTGGTGGCGAACAACCTCGTCTCGAACACGCTCGGCACGATCAACCCGGTCGAGAAGCTCGCTGTGTGGGCGCACGAGCAGGGCGCAATCATGGTGGTCGACGCGGCGCAGGCTGCGCCGCACCGGCACATCGACGTGCAGGCGCTCGGCTGCGACTTCCTCGCCTTCTCGTCGCACAAGGTGTGCGGCCCGAGCGGCGTCGGCGCGCTTTGGGGCCGCCGCGAGCTGCTCGAGGAGATGCAGCCCTTCAACCTCGGCGGCGAGATGATCCGCTCGGTCGCGCTCGATCGCACCAGCTGGAACGAGCTGCCGTACAAGTTCGAGGCGGGCACGCCGGCGATCGCGGAGGCCTACGGCTTCGGCGTCGCGCTCGACTACGTCTCCGAGATCGGCCTGGACGCGATCGAAGCGCACGAGCACGAGCTCGTCGTCACCGCGATGGACCGCCTCGGCGAGATCCCCGGCCTGCGCATTTTCGGCCCGCCCGCCGAGCGTCGTACCGGCATCGTCAGCTTCGAGCTCGAAGGCGTGCACCCGCACGACGTCGCGCAGATCCTCAACTGGGAAGGCGTCGCCGTGCGCGCCGGCCACCACTGCACGCAGCCGCTGATGACGCGCCTCGGCGTCGCCGCGACCACGCGGGCGAGCTTCTACCTCTACACGATCGAAGAGGACATCGACCGCTTGATCGACGGCTTGCTGAAAGTGAAAGAGACGTTCGCATGAGCGAGCTCGAGCAGATGTACCGCGAGGTGATCCTCGACCACTACAAATCGCCGCGCGGGCATGGGCTGCACGAGCACCCCGACGCGCAGGCCGAGGGGCAGAACCCGCTCTGCGGCGACGAGGTGACGATCACCGTCAAGTTCGGCGAGGACGGCGAGACGATCGATTCCATCGGCTTCGATGGACGCGGCTGCGCGATCTCGCAGGCGGCCACCTCGATGCTCACCGAGCTGGTCAAGGGACGGAAGGCCGCCGACGTCGCGGCGCTGCCGAAGGAAGAGCTGCTCGAGGAGATCGGGATCCCGCTGACGCCGATCCGCCTCAAGTGCGCGATTCTCGGCCTCGGCGTGCTCAAGGTCGCCCTGCACAAGGCCAAGGGAACGCCGCTCCCCCCGGAGTGGCAGAACCTCGGCGACGACCTGCACTTCGATTAGACGATGGCGAAGATCGACGTCGCGCCGCTCGGGGAGTTCGGCCCGGGCTCGGCCAAGATCGTCACGCTCGGCTGGACGTCGATCGGCGTCTACAACTGCAACGGCAAGCTCTACGCGCTCGAGGACCGCTGCTCGCACGACGACGGCCCGCTCTGTGAGGGCGAATGGGATCAGGACCTCTGCCGCGTCATCTGTCCCCGGCACGGCTCCGCGTTCGACCTCGAGACGGGCTCGCCGCTCTCGCTGCCGGCCTACCTGCCGGTCGCGACGTACCCGGTCGTCGTCGAAGACGGCGTCGTCAAGGTTGAAGTCGCATAGAGCGCTGCTGGGAGACCCCGGACGACCGCTACCTCTCCTACCACGATGAGGAGTGGGGCCGTCCGGTGCGCGACGAGCACGGCCTCTACGAGCGGCTCTGTCTCGAGGGCTTCCAGGCGGGCCTCTCCTGGCTGACGATCCTGCGCAAGCGCGAGGGCTTCCGCGCCGCCTTCGCGGGCTTCGAGCCCGACCGGGTGGCGGCCTTCGGCAAGCGTGACGTGGAGCGCCTGCTCGCCGACGCCTCGATCGTCCGGCACCGCGGCAAGATCGAAGCCGCGATCGCGAACGCGCAGGCGACGGTGGCGCTGCGCGAGACGGAGCCGCTGCACGAGCTCTTCTGGGCATTCGCGCCGGGCTCGCACCCTGTTCCCCGCAGCCAAGCGGATTGGCACGCCTCGACGCCGGAGTCGGCCGCGCTCTCCAAGCGGCTGAAGAAGGCGGGCTTCCGGTTTGTCGGCCCGACCACGGTCTATGCGGCGATGCAGGCCTGCGGCGTCGTCAACGACCACCTGGCCGGCTGCTGGGTGCGGGAGGCCGTCGAGGCGCAGCGACGACGTCCGTCCTGACCGGTCAGGTAGATTTCCGACTAACCGCGGAAAGGAGGTGGTCCGGCGTTGGAGACTTCAAGTACGGGCAGTGGAGGTACCAGCTCGTAGAGGTGTGTCCCCGGGACCTGACGGGGAATCGCCTAGCCAGCGTGGGGGACTCGCGTAACGCGCCGCCTTAATCGGCCGGAAGCGCCTCTACGAAGTCCAAGCTGGTAACCGGATGGAAGGGCCCCGCAAGGGGCCCTTCGTCTTTTGCTCAGACGGCGCGGCGGATCTGCTCTTCGAGCGCGACGAGCGGGAGCTCGAAGGTGTAGACGGCATCGGTGTTCGAGACGACGTTGTCAGCGCCCTGGAGCATCGTCACCTGGTCGACCGACAGTGGGGCGCCCGGGAGCCACTGGGTCAGCTGCGCGCCCGTCCGGGCGACGCCGATCGGCACGTGCAGCAGGCGGCGGCGCTTGCCGAGCACCTTGGCGATCGTCAGGTAGAGGCCGTTCCAGTCGACAATGTCGGGGCCGCCGAGCTCGAACGTCCGATTGGCGGCCTGCGGCGCATCGACGGCGCGCGCGACGTACTCGGCCACGTCGTCCACCGAGATCGGCTGCGAGCGCTGCAGGCCGGCCCCGATCACCGTGACGACGGGCGAGTAGCGCACCTGCTTCATGAACGTCGGCAGCGCGCCGCCGCTGCGTCCGAACACGAAGCTCGGCCGGAAGATCACGTGCTCGATCCCGGAGCCGATCACCGCCTGCTCCTCGGCCCACTTCGCGGCGTAGTAGGGAACGCTGTCTCGCGACTCTGCGCTCGTCCCGAGCGCGCTCATCAGCAGGAACCGCTCGACGCCGGCCTCCTTCGCCGCGGCGACGAGATCGTTCGTGCCCTGCGTCATCACGCGCTGGAATTCGGCGGGGCTGCCCTGGATGATCGCGACCAGGTGGACGACGTGCGTGCAGCCGGCTACGGCGGCGCGCAGGCTCTCCGGGTCGGTGATGTCGCCGGTCGCCAGCTCGACGCCGAGTGAGGCGAGGTGCGCCGCGCGCTCCGGGTGACGCACGAGCGCGCGCACCTCGCGGCCCTGCGCGCGCAGCGCATGCACGACCTTCGGCCCGATGAACCCCGTCGCGCCCGTGACGAGAATCGTCACTGCGGGAAGTTCTGCCAGTAGCGGGACGGTGTCGGGCCGCGCTGGCCCTGGTACTTCGACCCGAGCGACGAGCTGCCGTACGGCGCCGCCGCCGGCTCGGTCATCTGCATGAACGAGATCTGCCCGATCTTCATCCCGTGGTAGATCGTGATCGGGAGGTTCGCGACATTCGAGAGCTCCAGCGTCACGTGGCCGTCCCAGCCCGGGTCGATGAACCCGGCCGTCGAGTGGATCAGCAGGCCCAAGCGGCCAAGGCTTGATTTTCCATCCAGGCGGGCCACCAGATCGTCGGGCAGCGTCACGCGCTCGAGCGTCGAGCCGAGCACGAACTCGCCGGGGTGGAGGATGAACGGCTCGTCGTCCTCGATCTCGAGCGCCTCGGTGAGCGCCTCCTGGGGCTGCTTGACGTCGATGTAGGGGTACCGCGAGTTGCGGAAGACCCGGAAGTGGCGGTCGACGCGCACGTCGACGCTCGAGGGCTGGATCAGGCCCGCGTCAAACGGGTCGATCTTGATTCGGCCTTCGGCGATGAACCTTTCGATGGTGCGATCGGAGAGGACCACAGGTTGATTCTTCCATCAGCGCGTCGCCGAGCGCGTGCAGTCCCTCCACCGGCTACCTGCCGGCGCGGTCGCGCGACGCCGGCAGGTAGTAGCGCTCGGCGTACTCGATCACGGCCCGCTGCATCGAGAACACGGGGGCAAGGCGCGCGATCGACGACTTCATCAGGGTGGTCCAGGCGCTGCGGTCGGCGAAGCGCGGCACCACGTCCTCTTCGAGCAGGCGGTAGAGCTCGGCAGCGTCGGCCTCGTCCGACTCGCCCGCGAGCGCCCAGCCGACGGAGGNNCGCGCGCGAGGTCGATGTTGTAGTTCTCGAGGAAGACGACCTGGCCGGCGACCGCCGGGTCGCGTGAGAGCTCGACGATGCGCTGCATGACGTCCTTGCCCGGAGCGTCCTGGGGATGCGCCTTGCCGGCCACGACGATCTGCACCGGCAGTGCGAGCAGCCGCTCGAGGTCGGAGAAGACGAGACCGGCCCGCTTGTAGGTGGCAAAGCGCCGTGCGAATCCGATCGTGAGGCGCCGGGTGTCGAAGCCGGTCAGGCCCGAGAGCCGCTCCTTCAGGAGCAGGTGCGTCTGCCAGAGCCGCTCCGCGTCGAGCTCGTGCACGGCCGCCCAGCCGCCGAGCGCGGGCGGCGCCTCGGGGCGCACGCCGACCGAGCGCAGGAGCTCGTCGAGCTCGGGCGCAAGCCAGGTGCCGAGGTGCACGCCGTTCGTGACGAAGCCGATCGGCGGCTCCCTGTCCGGCCAGAGTCCCGCCCACATCTCGCGGGCGACCTCCCCGTGCAGCTCGGAGACGCCGTTCGCGAACGCGGAGAGGCGCAGCGCAAGCGGCGTCAGGCCGAAGCCTTCGGTGCCGTCGCAGCGGCCGAGCCCGAGCAGAGTCTCGTGCGAGATCCCGGCGCGCGCTGCCAGTTCGCCGACGTAGCGGACGACGAGCTCGTCGCCGAAGACCTCGTTGCCCGCCGGGACCGGCGTGTGCGTCGTGAAGACCGTCGTGCGCCGGACGTGCTTCAGCGCATCGCTGCTCGTCATGCCCTGGTCGACGAGGATGCGCGCGCGCTCGATCGAGAGGAACGCCGAGTGCCCTTCGTTGACGTGGAAGACCGTCGGCTCGAGCCCGAGCGCAGTGAGCGCGCGGACACCGCCGACGCCGAGCAGCAGCTCCTGGCGGATCCTGTGCTCGCGGTCGCCCGAGTAGAGCGCGTCGGTGAGCAGGTCGACGTCGAGCAGGTAGAGCGGGACCGAACCGACGTCGTAACGCCACACGGCCGCCGAGACGGTTTCGCCCGCGAGCTCGACCTCGACGGTGACCGGCTCGCGGTGCAGGCCGAGCGCCTCCGGGTCGATCGCCGTATACGTCTCGGTCTGGCGCCCTTCCTCGCTCAGCCCCTGGGTGAAGTACCCGCCGCGGTAAAACAGGCCGACGCCGACGAGCGGCAGGCCCAACTCCGCCGCGGCCTTCAAGTGGTCGCCCGCGAGGATGCCGAGCCCACCCGAGTAGATCGGCAGGCGCGCGTCGACGCCGAACTCCATGCTGAAGTACGCGACCAGCGCGTCCTCGCCGTCGTGCGTCTGCGACCACCAGGTCGCGACGGTGTCCGTCGTCTGTTCCACCGTGTTCAAGACCGCGACGAGGCTAGCGAACCGAGCTACCCGTTGGCGGCGAAGGTCGTCACAGGAGACACGGACACGCGTCCGTCCAGCGCACGCGCGACGGCGACCGCGTCGATCCGCTCGTGCTTTGGGTAAAGACCCGGGTCGACGAACGCGCGATACGGCGCCGAGTCGTCGATCGCGAGGCGCTGCCAGGTGCCGCCCTTGCGCCGGAGCGCGAAGGTGACGCTCACCGGCGCGGGGTACGCGTCGCGCACCGCGGAGAGCTGCTTCAGCTGCAGCTCGATCGGGTTGTCGGTGACGTCGAACGACGAGCCCTTGCCGATCGGCGGCGAGCCAACCCGCGACTCCGTCTGCCAGTCGCTCACCTGCGTCGGGAACATGTCCTCACGCGCTGCCTGGTCGCCGCACGGCTTCCGAGGCGGTAGGTCCTACCGATGTGTGAAAGCCGTTCATTCACGTATGCAGGCGATCCGTGTCCTCAGCTACGCTCGCTGCATGGCAGTGACACGCACGATCGAGCTGAAGACGGAGGTTCCGGGGCCCCGCTCGCGCGAGGTGCTGGACCGGCTGGCGGCGAGCGTGGCCGCGCCGCTCGCGATCACGTTCCCGATCGTCGCCGCCGAGGCGCGCGGCGTGACCATCACCGATCTCGACGGCAACACGTTCATCGATTTCGCGGGCGGCGTCGGCTGCCTGAACGTCGGCCACTCGCACCCGCAGGTCGTCCAGGCGGCGCAGGAGCAGCTCGAGCGCTTCAGCCACACCGACTTCACGGTCGTGCCCTACGAGATCTATGCCTCTCTCGCCGAGCGCCTGCTCGCCCTGGCGCCGCTGCGCGGGCCGAGCAAGGCGGCCTTCTTCAACGCCGGCACCGAGGCGGTCGAGAACGCCGTCAAGTTCGCGCGCGCCTACACCGGGCGCCAGGCCGTGATCGGCTTCGAGGGCGCCTTCCACGGCCGCACCTATCTGTCGCTCGCGCTGACCTCGAAGACGCACCCGTACAAGCAGGGGCTCGGCCCGTTCGCGCCCGAGGTCTACCGCGTGCCCTTCCCGAACGCTTTCCGCGGGCCGACCGCCACGGAGGCGCTCGCCGCGCTGCGGCGCGCATTCGTGACGCTCGTCGCCGCCGAGGACGTTGCGGCGATCGTCTTCGAGCCGGTGCAGGGCGAGGGCGGGTTCATTCCGGCGCCGCGCGAGTTCGTCCAAGGCCTCCGTGAGATCTGCGACGAGCACGGCATCGTCCTCGTCTGCGACGAGGTTCAGAGCGGCTTTGCCCGCACGGGTCGCTTCTTCGCGATCGAGCACTTCGGGGTCGAGCCGGACCTGATCACGGTCGCCAAGTCGATCGCGATGGGGCTGCCGCTCTCCGGCGTCCTCGGCCGCGCCGAGATCATGGACGCACCCCTCGCTGGTGGCGTCGGCGGCACCTACGTCGGCAACCCGGTCGCGATCGCGGCCGCGCTCGCCGTCCTCGACGTGATCGAGGACGACGGCCTGGTCGAGCGATCCGCCGCGCTCGGCGAGACGATGCGCGCCCGCATGGAGTCGTGGCAGCGGCGCTGGCCTCAGATCGGCGACGTCCGGGGCCTCGGCGCGATGCTGGCGATCGAGCTGGTGGAATCGGACAAGGTCCCGGCGACCCGCCTCGCCTCCCAGGTCGTCGAGGAGGCGCTCGCCCGCGGTTTGCTGCTCCTGAAGGCAGGCGTGGCCGGGAACTGCATCCGGGTGCTCATGCCGCTCGTGATCTCGGATGCGGAGCTCGACGAGGCGCTCCACGTCTGGGAAGCGGCCCTCGAAGCGACGTTCTAGGCGTTTCGCCCCCGGGTACGCTCACCGGGATGGTCGGCGAGGTTCTCTCAGACCGCTACGAGCTCGAAGAGCTCGTCGGCACCGGTGGCATGTCGAGCGTCTTTCGGGCGCACGACCGGCTGCTCGACCGCAAGGTCGCGCTGAAGATCCTGCACGAGCGCTACAGCGACGACGCCGGTTACGTCGAGCGGTTCCGCCACGAGGCCCGCGCGGTCGCGACGCTCTCGCACCCGAACATCGTCACGGTGATCGATCGCGGCGAGCACGGCGGACGTCAGTTCATCGTTCTCGAGTACGTCGACGGCGAGAACCTCAAGCAGCTGATCCAGCGGCGCGGGCCGGCGTCGGTGTCGACGGCGCTCGAGCTCGCGATGCAGATCTCGCGGGGACTGTCGTTCGCGCACCAGCAGGGACTCGTTCATCGCGACGTGAAGCCGCAGAACGTGCTGCTGAACGGCGACGGGCAGGCGAAGGTGACCGATTTCGGCATCGCGCGCTCGCTCGATGTGCAGCACGGGATGACCCAGACCGGCACCGTGCTCGGGACGTCCGACTACATCGCGCCAGAGCAGGCGCAGGGCCAGCGTGTGGACGAGCACACCGACGTGTACTCGCTCGGCGTCGTCCTCTACGAGCTCCTGACGAGCGAGGTGCCGTTCCCCGGCGAGAACTTCGTTGCTGTCGCGATGCGCCACATCAACGAGCCGCCGCCGGCGATCCGGGACAAGCGCCCCGACGTGCCCCCGCGCGTCGAAGCGGCCGTGCAGAAGGCCATGGCGAAGGACCCGGCCGACCGCTTCCCGACGATGGCCGACTTCTGCCGCGAGCTCGAGGCCTGCCTCGCCGAGGAGCAGGGCGGCGCCACACAGGTGATCGCGCCGGTACGGCGCGCCGCGGGCCCACGGCGCCGCCGAAGCGGCGTCTCGCCGTGGCCGCTGCTGCTCGTGCTTGCCGCACTGATCGCGATCGGAGCCGTGATTGCCGTCGTCGTGCTGAGCCGCGGCACCGGCGTGTTCTCGATTCACAACTCCAACTCCGGCGGCGGCGGGGGAAAGCCGGCCCAGTTGAAGGGCGTCGGGGCCTACGACCCATATGGGACGAACGGCGAGAACGACGCGCAGGCGAAGTACGCCACGGATGGAATCGCGTCGACCTACTGGTCGACCGAGCAGTATTACGACGCGCCGAAGCTCGACAAGCCGGGCGTGGGGCTCGTGCTCGATGCGGGCCGAAGCGTTCAACTGCATCAGCTCGGGATCGCGACGCAGACTCCCGGCTTCACGGCCGAGATCCGGGCGGGCAACTCGGCCTCGGGCCCGTTTCCGGACGTGATCTCGCCACTCCAGCAGGTCGCCGACGGGACGACGCTGCCGGTCAGCGGGAGTCCGCACCGCTACTACGAGATCTGGATCACGCGCCTCGGTCAGTCGTACAACACGGCGCGCATCAACGAGGTCAAGGCCTCCTAGTACCGGAGGAGGCGGCGCCGCTCGAAGCGCTCGACCGCCAGGTCGGCCAGGCGCTGCAGAAGCTCGCTGTAGCCGATCCCCGATGCCTCGAAGAGCCGCGCGTACACGCTCGTCGAGGTGAACCCCGGGATCGTGTTCAGCTCGTTGACGAGCACCTCGCCGTCGTCGCGCACGAACATGTCGGCGCGCGCCATCCCTTCGCAGTCGCTCGCGACGAACGCGCGCACGGCGAGCTCCTGCGCCCGCTCGATCTGCTCTTCGGTGATGCGCGCGGGAACGACGAGGTCCATCTCGCCCTCGTCGTACTTCGCCTCGAAGTCGTACCACTCGTTGTGCGTGACGACGATCTCGCCGGGAAGCGACGCGATTGGACGCTGGTTCCCGAGCACGCCGACCTCCACTTCGATACCGGAGACGAAACGCTCGACGAGCACCTTCTCGTCATGCTCGAACGCGAGCGCGACGCCGCGGCGCAGCTCCTCGTCGTCGTGGGCCTTCGTGATCCCGACGCTCGAGCCCAACCGCGCCGGCTTTACGAAGACGGGAAATCCATAAGGACTGTGCGGTTCATCGCCGAGGCGCAGGGTGATGTTTTCCGTGACGGGGATGTTGTGATCCCGCAGGACTGATTTGAAGACGTCCTTGTCCATGCAGAGGGCCGAGGCGAGCACGCCTGCGCCGACGTACGGCACGCCCGCGAGCTCGAGTAGGCCCTGCACCGTCCCGTCCTCGCCGAACGGCCCGTGCAGCACCGGGAAGACGACGTCGACGTCGGAGAGGGTGGTGGCGATCTCCTTGCCCGGGAGGCGTTCGCCGGCCTCGATTGCCTTCGTCCCGGTGCCGAGCTCCCAGCGGCCCTCGCGGTCGATCTGCACGGCCACGACGTCGTTGCCGCTCCGCTCGAGGGCGTCGATCACGCTCGCGGCGGACGCGACCGAGATGGGGTTCTCGCTCGAGCGGCCGCCGAGGATGACGGCAATCCGGCGGCTCATCCCGTGGTGGTGGGCGTCGTCGTGGTGGTCGTCGTCGTGGTGTCGCCGCCGGGAGTGCCGCTCTGCAGCTGGCCGACGTTGATCGTCACGACCTCGCCCGACTTGGCCGGCGATCCCGCCTTGGGGTCCTCGGACTGCACGATCCCGTCCTGGCTCGGGTCGGTGACCGGGTCGTAGATCACCGCCGGCGTCAGCCCGGCGCCGCTCAGGATCGACTCGGCCGTCGCCTGGTTGGAGCCGGTCACGTCCGGCACCTGCGTCGTCGCGGGGCCCTTCGAGACCGAGAGCGTGATCGTGGAGCCGGCGGGCACCTGCGTGCCGGCCGACGGGCCCTCGGAGACGACCGTCCCCTGCGGGAAGTCCGACGCGACGTCGACGCGGGAGACGACGAAGCCCTGGCCGTTGAGCGCCGACTTCGCGTTCGCGAACGGCTGCGTGGTGACGTCGGGCACGGCCACCGGCTTGGCGCCGCGCGAGACGTTGATGTGGACCGTCGAGCCCTTGTCGACGTTGTCGCCGGCGTGCGGCTGTTGCGCGGTCACCGTGTCCTGCTGGGAGCCGGAGTAGATCCGCGTGATCTTGGGATTGAGCCCGAGTTGCGCCAGCGTGGCGACCGCGCTCGTCACGTCCTGGTTGACGACGTTCGGCACCTGCACCTTCGGCTTGCCGGTCGAGACGGTGAGCGTGATCGTCGAGCCCTTGCCGACCTTCGAGCCGCCGCCGGGGTTCTCGTCGGAGACCTGGCCCTTGGACACGGTGTCGTTCGGCGCCGTGATCACGCGCGGGTTCAGGCCCGCCTGCTGGAGCTTCACCACCGCCAGCGGGCGCGCCATCAACATCACGTCCGGCACGGCGATCGGCTTGTTGCTGTTCAACTGGTCCTCGATCTTCATGTAGAGGAACCAGCCGCCGGCCGCGCCGGCGATGATCAGCCCGAGCGCGAGCAGCCACGGCCAGATCGAGCGGCCGCCCGGCGGCTCTTCGTAGTCGTAGTAGCCGGGGGCGCGGTAGACGGGCGGCACGGGCGGTGGCGCGACGGCGGACCGCGGGCGCTGCACCATCGTCTGCGCACTCGTGATGCCGGCGCCCGAGAGCACCTGCGTCATCGCGTCCTCGGTCTCGGGGGAAACGGCGACGCCGCGCGCGACGCGCGCGAGGTCGGCGTCCATCTCCTCTGCCGAGCCGTAGCGCTGCTCCGGGTCCTTCGCGAGCGCGCGCATCACAACGGCGTCGAGGTCATGCGGCACGTCGGGCCGGAGCGTCGACGGCGGCTCGGGGATCTGCGACAGGTGCTTCATCGCGATCTCGACCGGCGTGTCGCCGGTGAACGGCACCGAGCCGGTGAGCATCTCGTAGAGCACGATCCCGAGCGAGTACAGGTCGGAGCGCGGGTCGACGGGCGCGCCNNCCGTCACCGCCGACGACGACGTTGTGCGGCTTGATGTCGCGGTGGACGATGCCGTTGCGATGCGCGAACGAGAGCGCGCCGAGGATCTGGCGCGCGTAGTCGATCGCGATCGGGATCGGGGTCGGCCCGTTGCGGACGAGCAGCTCCTTGAGCGTGCGCCCGTCCAGGAACTCCATCGCGATGTAGTAGGTGCCGGCGGCGTGCCCGCGGTCGAAGATCGACACGATGTTCGGGTGGTTGAGGCCGGCGGCGCTCTGCGCCTCGCGGCGGAACCGCTCGACGAACTGCTCGTCGGAGGCGTGCCGCTCGTCGAGCAGCTTCAGCGCGACCAGGCGTCCGAGCTCCTGGTCTTCCGCGAGGTAGACGATCGCCATTCCGCCCGAGCCGAGCTTGCGCTTGATCACATAGCGCTTGTCGAACGTGCGACCGATCATGGTGTCTGATGAGGTCATACGAATCCGGCTTTAGTGCTTCGACGCCGGTGTCAGGATCGCCTGCATCAGCTGCTTGGCGATCGGGGCTGCGATTGCGCCTCCGAAACCGTTCAGCTGGTGCTCGACGGCGATCGCGCCTGCGACCTGTGGGTTGTCGGCCGGCGCGAAGAAGATGAACCATGCCGTGTAGACGTTTGGCTCGCCCGTCTCGGCGGTGCCGGTCTTCCCGGCCACCTTGACGCCGGGGATCTGCGCCGCCGTGCCGGTGCCCGACTGCACGACGCCCTGCATCATCTGGTTGATCTCGGCTGCGATCTGTGGCTTCATCGCGTGCTTCCAGACCTCAGGATGGACCTTGACGACGGTGCCTCCGGTCGGGCTCGTCACCTTGTCGACGAGATGAGGCTTCATGATCGTGCCGTTGTTCGCGACCGCGGCGGCGACGAGCGCCATCTGCAGCGGCGTGACGAGCAGCTTGTCCTGGCCGAAGGCCATCCGGCCCGGGTCGAGGACGCGTGGGTTCGTGATCAGCTTGTGCTGCGCGAAGTCATAGGGACCGCTTGCAGCGACTTCGCTCGGCGGCAGTTCGATCGGCGGCGACGAGTAGAAGCCGAACTGCCGCGCCGTGTCGAGGATCGCCTGCGCACCGAGCTTGATCCCGAGATCGCAGAACACCGCGTTGATCGAATGGATGAACGCCTGCTCGAGGTCGACGTTGCCGAATTGCTCGGGGCCGTTCTGGTCGAGCGCATTGTGGATCGGCACGCCGTACTCGGTGCAGTAGCCCGGGTCGTAGAAGCTCGAGTTGGGCGTGTACTTCCCGGATTCGAGCGCCGCCGTGACTGTCACCGTCTTGAACGTCGAGCCCGGGGCGTACAACCCCTGCGTGGCGCGGTTGTACAGCGCCGACGACGAACCGGGGCAGGCGCTCGGCGACTTGAGGATGCTCGCGAACCCGGTCGACGACTCGACCTTGTTCGGGTCGTAGCCCGGCGCCGAGGCCATCACGTAGACCTGGCCCGTCTTCGGATTGAGCACGACCGCAGCGCCGCACTTCCCCTGCAGCGCTGTCTCGGCGATCTTCTGCGCCTTCACACGCAGGTTGAGCACGAGGTTGTTCCCTCTCACCGTCGTGCCCTTGAGGCTGTCGGTGAGCTTGTCGAAGATTGTGCCGAGGTTGGCGTTCGACGCGGTCAGGTAGGCGTTCTCCTCGCGTTCGATGCCGGCCCGCGAGCGGCCCTGCGTCGAGTAGCCGACGACCTGTGAGGCGAGCCCGTGCGTCGGGTAGCGCCTGAAGAACAACGTCTGGCCTGCGCTTTTCTTGGCGACGTTCGCCGCCAGCACCGTCTTGCCGTCGGAGGCGTAGATCAACCCACGCCGGATGCGGAACTGCGCGACGCGCTCGATCGCGTTGTCCTGCTTCGCCGCGAGAGTCGGCGCCTCCCATGACTGCCAGTAGGTGGTTGCGACGATCAGCGACGCGAGCAGCAGCAAGGCGACGAGCGCGATGCGTGAGATCTGCCTGTTCATCGGCTCGAGTTCGCGCGGTCGGAGACGAGCAGCAGTCCGGCGAGCAGGAGGAAGTTTGCGACGACGGACGAGCCTCCGTACGAGACGAACGGCAGCGTGATTCCCGTCAGCGGAATGATCCGCAGCACGCCGCCGACGATGATGAACGTCTGCAGCGCGAAGCCGAATGTGAGACCTGCGGCAAGCAGCTTCGAGAAGCCGTCGTCGGCCTGCAGCGCGATCTTCATGCCACGCGCGACGAAGAGCATGAACACGAGGAGCAGTGCGGCGGCGCCGACGAGCCCGAGCTCCTGCGCGAGCGCCGAGTAGATGAAGTCGCTGTTCACATAGGGGATCAGCTGAACGCCGTTGGTGCTCGTGAACGTCCCCTTGCCGAGCCCTGTACCGCCGAAGCCGCCGTTCGCGATCGAGTAGAGCGATTTGACCAGCTGGTAGCTCTCGCAGTCCTGTCGCAGCGCCAGGCCACCGGTCGAGGGGCAGAACACCTTCTGCGTCGTCCACGGCTGCAGCCAGATCGTCACGCGCTCGTGGACATGCGGGATCTTCTCGTACGCGACGAACCCGCCCGCGAGGAAGAGGACGATGCCGCCGAACACGAACGAGAGGCGAGCCGTTGCGACGTAGAGCATCGCGAGGAAGATCCCGAAGTAGAGGAGTCCCGAGCCGAGGTCGTTCGACGAGACGAGCACGAGCATGCACGCGCCCCAGATCACGAGCAGCGGGCCGACGTCTTTCAGGCGCGCTTGCGCGAGCAACTCGCGCTTCTCGCGCAGGTATGCGGCGAGAAAGACGATCAGGAAGATCTTCGAGAACTCGCCCGGTTGGAACGTGAAGCCGGCGACGTGCACCCAGAGCCGCGCGCCGTTCACCGTCGTGCCGATGCCGGGCACGCGGGGCAGGAAGAGCAGCGCGATCGCGCCGATCCCGAAGAGGTACTTGTACTGCTCGAGGATCCGGTAGTCGCGCCGCAGGCGCCAGAGCGCGAACGCGAACAACGTGACGCCCACGACGATCCACAGGCCCTGCTTGAACGCGTCGCTCGCGCCGAGGCGGTAGATCTCGGTGACACCGATGGCGGTCAGGAGGCCGGCCATCGGGAGCAGGTACGGGTCGGCGTTCGGCACCGTCAGGCGCGTGACGAGATGCGCGGCGAGGTAGAGCGCGAAGAAGAAGACCGCGTACCCGAGCGAGCCCCAGCTGACGAGCGACTGCCGCGCGATGTAGACCGACGCGAAGCCGATGCCGGTCAGGACACCGACGACGGCGAGGTAGAGAAGCTCTCTGTTGCGGTAGCCGAGGTTCAGCTCGCGAGCCCCCACCGGACGAGCACGACGATCACGGCGGTGAGCGCCACGATCACGGCGACTGCCAGAAGGCGCCTGCCGATGCCTGCGTGCGGTGCTTCCGGGCTCCCCTGTGCGGCGATCGCCGCGTCGATGTCGGCGGCGGCGACGACCATCGTGTCGGCCGTCGCGGGCGCGTCGACGGCCGCGGGCGGCGGAGGCGCAACCCCGTCCTCGGGGTGCAGCGTGTCCTCGTCGCCCGGTTGGAGCGCAATCTCGCGGGTCTGCTCGTCCGGCTCGCCGTCGACGAGCTCGAAGAGGATCGCGGTGATGTTGTCCTCGCCGCCGGCGCGGTTCGCCGCCTGGACGAGCGCCTTCGCGGCCGTGTCGAGGTCGTCGCGGTGTGTCTTCAGGATCGCTTCGATCTGTTCGCCGTCGACCATGTCCGAGAGGCCGTCGGAGCAGATCAGGTAGATGTCACCCGCCTGTGCCTCGACGGAGAACGCGTCGACGTCGACGTCGGGGTCGGTGCCGAGCGCGCGCGTGATCACCGAGCGCTGCGGATGGACCTCCGCGGCCTGCGGCGAGAGCTCACCGCGGCGAACGAGCTCTGCGACCAGTGAGTGGTCGTCGGTCAGCTGTTCCAGCCGTTCGTCGCGCAGCAGGTACGCGCGCGAGTCGCCGACGTGGCCCATCGTCACCGTGCCGTCGNNACGCGGCGGTTCGCCTCCTGGATCAGCTCGACGACGTGCGCCACGCCGCCGCTGCGCCCGTCCGACTCCTCGAGCGCGCCTGCGGCGAGCGCCGAGGCGACCTCGCCGGCCCGCGCGCCGCCCATGCCGTCCGCGATCGCGAAGAGCGGCGGCCGGCAGACGTACGAGTCCTCGTTGCCGCGCCGCTTCCGCCCCGGATCGGTTCGGGCTGCGTACTGACCGAGTTTCATGGTTCGAACCGCAGGTCGGTCTCTCCGATCCGGACGACGTCGCCCGGGACGAGCTTGCGCTCCCGGGTCAGCCGGATCCCGTTCACGAAGGTGCCGTTCGTCGAGCCGATGTCCTCGATCCACACGCCGTCGCGGCGCGGCTCGAAGCGCGCATGGCGGGTGGACGAGTACTCGTCCTCCGGCAGGGACACGTCGTTGGTCGTTCCGCGCCCCATCGTCAGCGCGTGCGAGTCCAGGGTGAAGACGTCTCCCTCGTCGAGCGCGGGGCTCGCCAGCACGACGAGGCGGCCGGTCTCGCGCGCGGAAAGCTGAGGCAGGAGGCCTGCGGCGGCCGCCTGCTGGGGCGCGAGGATCATCGATTCCTGCGACAGGCGCAGATCGCGCGCCGCGGAGCGGACGATGCGCCAGATGAAGAGATAGAGGAGGACGAGGAACGCCAGCTTCAGGACGAGCAGCGTCGTCTCGACCTGGGCCGAGGCCAGCACCGCTACTGCAGCTCCCGGGCGAACGCGATCTCGGTCGAACCGATCGTGAACCGGGTTCCGTCCTCGAGCTTCAGCCGCTTCACGCGCTTGCCCTTCACCTCGACGCCGTTCGTCGAGTCGAGGTCGACGATCCAGTAGGTGGCGCCCTCCTGCCGCAGCTCGGCGTGCCGGCGCGAGACGTTCGGATCGGCGACCTGTACGTCGGCGTCCTTCGAGCGGCCGATCACCACGCGGCGCTTGGCGACCTCGTGCCGCTGCCCGTCCCAGGTGAGCACGGCGATCTCGCGCTGAACGCCGAGGTCGACGGCCGCCGCGGCCTCGGTCGGCTGCTGCACGGGCGCGGTCGGCTTGTAGACCATCGTCGCCCCGGGCTCGGCGCTGCCGGCCGGCTCGCCCTTGGCCCCCGTCTGCACCATGCGGGTCGCGATCCCGAAGACGCCGACGTCGAGGTCCTCGTCGGTCTCGAGCTGCACCTGCGGCGGCGAGAGCAGCACGTAGCTCTCGCGGCGCGCGTGCTCGGCGAGGTAGTCGGCCAGCTCGTCCTGCAGCTGCTGCTGGTAGCTCTCGAACTGCTCGCGGTCGCCCGGCGAGAGATAGATCGTGTACTCGTTCGGGACGTAGACGCGCGACACCGAGACGTTGCGGTGGTCGTCCATTTCCTTCACGAGCTTGCGGGCGAGCTCGACCGGCTGGACGTTCGTACGGAACGCACGGCCGAAGACGCCCTCGAAGAGCGACTCGAGCTTGGATTCGATGTTGCGCAGCACTGACATGGGCAGTGGGGTGGTCC
>PLDP01000243.1 GCA_003136795.1 Actinomycetota bacterium | reverse complement strand
GACACGTGGAGCGCCGACGTTCCCGCGCTGCAGGCTGAGGCGCACACGCCCCGTGATGTGCCGCCGGTCTATGTCGCCGCGACCGCGCCGAAGATGCAGGCGCTCGCCGGCGAGATCGCCGACGGCTGCTTGACGCCGTCGATCACGACGCCCGCGTTCGTGCGCTACACGCGCGAGAACGTCAAGGCCGACATCGATATCGGCTGCACGGTCGTCTCCTCGATCCACGCCACCGACCGCGACCAGGGCCGCGACGGCGCGCGGGAGATCGCGGGGATGTACCTGGCGAACAAGGTGCAGAACATCCAGGGCTCGGCGGACACGCTGCTCGACCTCGCCGGTCTCGAGCAGGACGAGATTCGCCCGGTTGCCGAGGCGATGGAGCGCGGCGGCAGGCTGGCGGCGAAGGAGCTCGTGACCGACGCGATCCTCGACAAGTGCAAGCCGATCGCTGGCACCCCCGAGGACTGCATCGCGGCGATCGAGGAGTACAAGGACGCGGGCTGCACGCACGTGATGCTCGAGCTGTGGGGCGCNNTGCAGGTGCAGTGGCAGCAGGTCGAGGACGGGCGCGCGAACGCGCTCGGCACGTGGCGGGGCACCGGCGGCGGCAAGTCGCTGATGTTCAACGGGCACATGGACACCTCGTACTCCGGCCGTGAGCCGTGGCTGAAGGACGTGCCGGGCTTCCAGCCGCGAGCGTTCGTCAAGAACGGGCGCCTGTACGGGCTCGGCGTCTCGAACATGAAGGGTGCGCTCGCCTGTTACGTCGAAGCGGTGCGCTCGCTGCAGGATGCCGGCGTGCGACTGCGCGGCGACGTGTTGATCGCCGCCGTTTGCGGCGAGATCGAGAAGACGCAGTACGCGGAGGCGCAAGGGGCGCAGTACCGCGGCTACGCGGCCGGCACCAGGTACCTCGTCTCGCACGGTGGCGTCGCCGACATGTGCCTGCTCGGCGAGCCAACCGAAGGCAAGGTCGTGCTCGGCCACTTCGGCGCGCTCTGGCTGCGCATCCGCACACACGGCAACTTCATCCACACGGCGTTCAGCGAGGGCAAGCGCGGCCAGAACTCGATCCTGCGCATGCACGAGGTGACGAGCGCCGTGCTCGAGTGGATCCCCACCTGGGAGAACGACGAGTCGAACAGCTACCGCGGCGCGAAGGCGATCGTCAACGTCGGCGCGGTGCGTGGCGGCTTCGGCTGGCGCGTCTCGCGCACGCCGCAGCACACCGACCTGTTCCTCGACATCCGCGTGCCGCCGACCAAGGAGATGGGCGTGGCGCGTCGCGAGGTGCTGGAGTTCGTGCGCTCGCTCGCGACACGCTTCCCCGACTACGGGATCGAGGGCGAGGTCTACGTCACGGCGCCCGGCAGTGAAATCGATGAGGGACATGAGTTGGTGAAAGCCGTCGACGCGGCGCATGAGCAGGTTTTCGGCGAGACCCCGGGCCGCGACGTGACGCGCTGGTTCAGCGACGCCTCCGCGCTGACGCGCTACGGCATCCCGACGCTCAACTACGGCACCTCGACGGGGCTGATGGATGTGGAGCTCGGCGAGAACCTCGACATCGACGGCCTCGTCAAGACGGCGGAGACCTACGCGCTCGTGGCACAGCGGATCTGCGCGTGAAGCTCGTCACCTACGACGACGGCAAGGTCGGGCGGATCGAGGGCGAGGAGGTCGTGCGCCTCGATGTGCCCACGATGCGCGAGTACTTCGAGCGCGGCGGCGCGAACGACACCGCCGAGCGCGCGGCGCTCGCCGACGTGAAGCTGCGCGCGCCGATCGTCCCGAAGAAGTTCTTCCACACCGCAGGCAACTTCCGCGAGCACGAAGAGGAGTCGAAGAACGTCAACTGGGCGCACGCGATCGCGCCGTGGATCAACTTCTTCCAGAACGTCGACGCGATCGTCGGCCCCGACGAGCCGATCATCTACCCCGAGCACCTGACCGAGGAGCTCGACTACGAGCTCGAGCTGGCGGTCGTCCTGAAGAAGGCGGGCAAGTGGTTCTCGCCCGAGGAGGCGACGGACTACATCGGCGGCTACGTGATCTTCAACGACATCACCGCCCGCGACATCCAACGTGGCGAGATGAAGTCGGGCGTCTTCAGCTTCTGCAAGGCGATCGACACCTTCTGCCCGCTCGGGCCGTGGATCGTCACCCCCGACGAGATCCCCGACCCGCACGACCTGGCGATGAAGCTGCGCGTGAACGGCGAGACGCGGCAGGAGTCCAACTCGAGCCGCATGAGCGTGACGATCCCGGAGATCCTCTCCAACTTCTCGGCGCTCGGCTACTCGGCGGGCGACGTGCTCTCGACGGGCACCGTCTCCGGCGTCGCCGGCTTCAAGTCACCGGAGGAGCGCGCCCTCCTCTACCTGAAGCCGGGCGACGTGATCGAGGCCGAGATCGAGCGGATCGGCGTGCTCCGCAACCCCGTCATCTCGTGGCAGGAGGGCCACGGCGAACCCGCCCCTCCGCGGATCCGCCCCTGGGACGACGCGTGAGGACGAGAAGGTGACTGGTCAAGTGAGCGAGTGCACGCGCGAACTCGTCGTCGGCACTCGCGCGCGCTCGTGCTGATTCCGCCCCGTCAGGCCTGATGGGCGGGCGCGAGTTCCAAGCTTCGGTTGTGGTCGAAGTGAGGCGCGTCTGCGTTGCCGGTGCGGGGGTGATCGGCAGCCTCTTCGCCGCCCACCTCTCGCGTGTCGCGGAGGTCTCGGCGCTCGTCCGGCGCGAGGAGCACGCACGTGCGCTTACCGAGCAGGGCTTGCGCGTCAAGTGGCCGCGCCGATTTCACCGGGCACCTCCAGGCCGCCACCTCGCTTGCCGAGCTGCCCGAGCCCGAGCTCGTGATCGTCGCCTGCAAGAGCATCGACCTCGAGTCGATCGCCCATCGCCTGGAGGGGCACTGGCCCGGCGCGATGCTGATGACGGTGCAGAACGGGATCGGCGCCGACGAGCTCATCGGCGCTCACGGCGACTGGCGCCTGCTGACGTCGGTGACGTTCATGAGCGGTACGCGCCACGAGGACACGCACGTGCAGTACGTGCTCGACACGGCGACCTGGATCGGCCCGTCGCGCGGCACGACCGGCGACGACGCCCGCGCGGTCGCGGCCCTGATCGTCTCGTCGGGCCTCAAGGCGGAGGGCTTCGACGACCTGCGGCCGGCCCAGTGGTCGAAGCTGATCTTCAACGCGACCGTGAACACGGTGGCCGCGCTGACGGGCCTGCCGCACGACCCGCACTTCGCCGCGCTCGATGCGCGCACCGACCTCGGGCACCTCGTGCGCGGGCTGATGGACGAGGGCAAGGCGGTTGCGCACGCCGCAGGTGTCACGCTCGGCGAGGACCCGTGGGAGATGAACGTGCACGCGACACAGCGCGGCAGCGCTCACTACCCGTCGATGCTCGAAGACGTCGACGCGCACCGGCGCACCGAGGTGGACATGATCACGGGCTCGCTCGTGCGCGAGGCGCATCGCCTCGGTGTCCTCGTGCCGCTGCACGAGACCATGGAACGGTTGATCAAGGCGAAAGAGGAGTCCTTCCTATGAAGGTGTGCATTGTCGGCTGCGGAGCGGTGGGCTCGTTGTTCGCGGCGAATCTGGCGACGCTCGACGATGTCGAGGTGTGGGCCTACGACCTCGCGCAGGCGCACGTCGACGCGATCAACCGCGCCGGCCTGCGGTTGACGGGCGCGGGCGAGGTGCTCGGGCGGTTGCGCGCGACGAGCGATGCGGCCGAGCTGCCGCCGTGCGACTTCGGGATCGTCGCGACCAAGGCGATGCACACCGAGACCGCCATCGCTGCGACCGCACACGCCTTCGCGGACGGGTGCGTGGCGACGGTGCAGAACGGCATCGGCAACGA
>PLDP01000274.1 GCA_003136795.1 Actinomycetota bacterium | reverse complement strand
GCCGTTAGTCGCCAACGGCCCGCATCACGGGCACTTTCAGTGGTTGCGAGGCGTGGTCGAGTTGCCGTTGTTCACCACGAGTGGTTTCCATGTCGGCTCCAAGAAAGAACGTCGCGCATCACCGGGCGGAGGAAACCGATCGAGTTTCAGCGAACCTCTGAGCGATGGGTGCGAAGCCAGCGGAGTCAGCGACGATGGCGAACACCCGAAGCGACCCGATCCGCCGACGCTGACGCATACGATTTGAGCGATGCAGTGTCCCGCCTGTAATCAGGACAACCCGCCGGTCGCTCGGTTCTGCTTCGCGTGCGGGCTCCCACTCACGACCGATTCGGCACCTCGCGACGAGCGGCGCGTCGTCACCATCATCTTCGTCGACCTCGTCGGGTTCACCGCCCGGGCCGACACGCTCGATCCGGAAGAGGTCCGGGCGCTCCTGACCCCGTACCACGAGCTGGTCCGCCGCGAAATCGAGTCGTTCGGAGGCGTCGTCGAGAAGTTCATCGGTGACGCGATCATGGGGGTTTTTGGCGCGCCGGTCGCCCACGGTGACGACGCCGAGCGCGCCGTCCGTGCAGCCCTCGTCATCCGGGAAGCAGTCGAGGGGCACCGGGCCGACGGCCTGCAGATTCGCATCGCTGTCAATACCGGTGAGGCCGTCGTATCGCTGAGCGCCCGCCCGGCGCTCGGGGAATCGATGGTGGCTGGCGATGTCGTCAATACGGCTTCGCGCCTGCAGACGCAGGCGCCGGTAAACGGGATCGTGGTCGGCGAGAAGACCTACCGCGAGTCCCGTGACGTGATCGCCTACGAGCCCATGGACGCGATCCTCGCAAAGGGAAAGGCGCAGCCGGTGAAGGCGTGGGTCGCGACACACCCGCTGACGCTCGCGGGCGAGCGTCCCGAAAGGGAGCGGAGGCCCGTCGGGAGGGCGCCGGAGCTGACGCTCTTGAGCGCCATTTGGGATCGCGTACTCGCGGAGCAGTTTCCCCATCTCGTCTCCGTCTTCGGACCGGCCGGTGTCGGGAAGTCGACGGTCGTTCGGGCTTTCGCCGCAAGGGCGCGTGAAGCGGGCGCGCGGATCGTCTTCGGACGGTCGCCCCCCTATCGCGAGAGCGGCCCGTACGGAGCCCTCGCTACGCAGTTGATGCGGATCTGCGGGATCTTCGAGAGCGACTCGGAAGACGTGATCGTGCGGAAGCTCCAGGCGCGGGCGCGCGACCTGATCGCCGGTCCGGTGGCGGATGCCGACATCGTCGCCGGACACCTGGCAGTCATCGTCGGCGTCGATGCAGGAACCGACGCGGAGGATCGCGACGCGCTGTTCGACTCGACACGCCGTTTCGTCGAGGCGGCCGCGCGAGAGCAGCCGACGATCTTGATGTTCGAGGACATTCACTGGTCCGACTCGAACCTGCTCGATCTGATCGAGGCGCTTGCGATGCAGACTCACGGCCTTCCACTGCTCGTCATCACCCTCGCCCGGCCCGAGTTCCTCGACGCGCGGGACGGTTGGGGGGCGCGCCTAGCGAGCTACACGAGCCTCACGCTCGGGCCTCTCGACGACGGCGCGGCGCGGGAGCTCGCCCTTCGCCGCCTCGGCCACGACGAGCGCGCGGATGAGGTGATCAAGATCGCCGAGGGAAACCCGCTCTTCATCGAGCAACTCTCGGCGGCGATCGAGGAGACGGCGTCGGGCTCACTTCCGACGAGCATCCGCGGTCTGGTGGCCGCGCGCCTCGACGCGCTTCCCCAGCGCGACCGCAGCCTCTTGCTGGACGCTGCCGTGGTCGGAAGGGTGTTCTGGCACGGGGCGCTGCTCGCATTGAACGCCGAGCCCGGAGTGGAGCATGTTCTCGGAGAGCTCGAACGTCGAGATCTGATCCGCCGCGACCCAAGCTCGATCATCGAGAACCAACAGCAGTTCGCGTTCACACACCTCCTGATCCGCGACGTCGCCTACGAGCTGCTTCCTCGAGCGGACCGCGCGCGGCGTCACAGGGTCGTCGCCGAGTTCTTCGAGCGCTCGACGGGCTCGTCCGGGGAGGCGATGGGCGCGCTTGCCCGACACTGGAAGGACGCAGGGGACTTCGAGCGCGCGATCGAGCTGTTGACCCGCGCAGCCGAGCAGGCCGAACGGGGATGGGCCAAGGATCACGCTGTCCTTCTCTACCGCGAGGCTCTCACGCTCGTCCCCGACGACGACACCGAGCGTCGGAGCGTGCTCCGCCGCAAGCTCGCGCTTGCGAGCACGGCATCCTTCCACCTGCGCGACGTCAGGCTGCCGGGAAGTCCGCAGGCGTGACGTCGCCGACGATCTCGTCGATCGAGTCGATGCGGTGCTGGCCGAGCCGCGCCGAGTGCTCCCGGACGATGTCCTCGGTCGGAGCCGAGTAGACGCAGAACGTCCTGACCTTCCCGTCATCGTCGACGACGACGTGGCTGTGCTCCCACGTGATCTCCGGGAGCTCGGTCTCGACGATCTCGCGCGAGCGCCTGCCAACCGCCGGCATATCCGCTTCGCCGACGTCGAAGCTGCGTATGATTATGTAGCGCGGCACCCGGCGCGATAATGATAGGCCCCGGGCCTGTGAATGTCCAAGGCTCGCGGCGCTCCGACGCCCCTGGAGGAAGATGGACTCCGCCGAACTGAAAGCCCTGCAAGCACCTCTGAAGGCCCGTTACCGCGACGACCCGAGCACGGCGCTCGTCACGCTGAGGTCAACCGGCACCTTGGACGAGGAATCGGTCGCCTGCACGGTCGCGACCGGACAAGCGCTCGTCGAGGCGGGCCTGCATCCCGCGACCGGTGGGACGGGAACACTCGCCTGTTCGGGGGACATGCTCCTGCAGGCGCTCGTGGCTTGCGCGGGGGTCACACTCCGGGCTGTGGCGACGTCGCTCGGGCTCGACGTACGCGGGGTGGTGCACGCCGAAGGCGACTTGGACTTCCGCGGCACCCTCGGGGTGGGCAAGGAAGAACAGGTTCCAGTCGGCTTTCGGGCGATCCGGCTCCGTTTCGAGCTCGATCACGCAGGCGACGACGCCGAGCTCGCCACGCTGATGAGACTCACCGAGCGGTACTGCGTCGTGTACCAGACGCTCGCCGGGGGCGTCCCCGTCCACGTCTCGTACTGACGAGCTCGGTCAGGGAACATTCTCGAACTCACTGTCATTCTCGGCGCGGGGTGGCTGTGGGGTGCGTAAACTCGGTTCGTCCGCTGGAATCGGCATGTTTGCAGCAGAAATCGAGTTTGCGTACCCCACAGGGTAGGTTCTGCGAGGATGGCCACACCGGATGCAGGCGACGCCGAGCTCGTCTCGCGCTGCCGCGCCGGCGATGAGACCGCGTGGGCCGCGCTCGTGGAACGGTTCGGCCGCTACGTGTACGCGATTTGCGTCCAGGGCTTCCGGCTCTCTTCGCAGGATGCCGAGGACGCGTTCCAAGACGTCTTCGCCAAGGCGTTCGAACAGCTCGGCAGCCTGCGCGACGACAGCGCGGTGCGTCCGTGGCTCGCGCAGCTGACACGGCGCACATGCATCGACCGCCTGCGTCGCGCGCGCCCGGAGTTGCCGGTCGACGAGGTCGAGGTGGCCGCCGAGGACGTCCTCGCGACCCTGGACGAAGCGATCGTCGTGCAGCAGGCGCTCGCCCAGCTCGGCGAGCCGTGCGCGGAGATGCTCGACCGCTTCTTCGCCCGCGACGAGAGCTACCGCACGATCGGCGACGAGCTCGGACTGCCATCCGGCACGATCGCGAGTCGGATCTCCCGCTGCCTCGAGAAGCTGAAGAAGACGATGGAAGATTCCGGGCTCGCCGGGCGTCCTGAAGAGGAGGTGATCTGAGGCATGGCAGACGACATCGAACGGCTCGCAACGCTCCTCTCGGCGTTGCCGCCGGCACCGCAGGGGTGGGTGGAGACAGCGCAGCTGCTACCGAGGATGCGGCGGCAGCTCGACGGGCTGCTCGCCCGCGCCGAGGCGGACGCCGCAGTGCGGGCACGGCTCGAAGCCGACCTCGAGTCGATGCTGGCCGAGTCCGGGATCACCCCGACCGCGCGCATCGTCGACGAGGTGCGAGAGCGCATGCGCTCCTTCTGACGTGAGCTCGCAGTGCTAGGAGCCGACCGCGGCGTGGCCGGCGTCTGCGCACGCCGGCGCAGCGTCCGCGTGGGTCATCCGCGCCGCGGCCGG
>PLDP01000007.1:194-2808 GCA_003136795.1 Actinomycetota bacterium | reverse complement strand
TTCTTGATCTCGCAGATGACACCCCACTCGGTCACCGTGTTCGCGAGCGCTCTTTCGGCTGCGTCGTTCAGGGCCGCGCACAGATCGCCTTCGTCGAGGATCGGGGGCCGCAACTCGACCATCAGCAGGCGCAGCGCCTCCATCTCGGCTGAGAGGGAGTCCCTGACGTCACCGATCATTTTCCGGGCGTCTGTGAGCTCGTCGCGGTCGATTCGACGCGCCAGCCGGTCGAGGTTGAACGCGAGCACCGTCAGCTTCTGAATCGGACCATCGTGAAGATCCATCGAGAGGCGAATCCGCTCGTGTTCGGCCACCTCGATCGTCCGCTGCAACAGGCGGCTGCGCTCCTCCTGCGACGCGGTCAGCGCGGCGAGCGCTTCGGTCAGGTGTTCATTCAGTTCGTGTGTGGCCGTCAGGGAGCGCGCCTGCGACCGCGCCGCGCGCCGAGAGCTTCCGAAGTAGAAGACAAAGGCGAGAAAGAGCGCCGCGATCGCCGCGAGCCCGCCGACTGTCGATCTGGTATCTGCGACGGCGGCCCGGTGGCTGTACTCGCTCCCAGCGAGTTCCAGCAGGCCCGTCGTCTTCGCCAGACTGATGTTCTCCGCCTGCGAGACGGCGATCGTCGGACGGGGATCGTTCCACCCGCCCGGCTTGAGGCCCATGGCGAAGATCGTGTCGAGCGAGGCGAAGTTCGCCCGGACAGGCGCGACGACGGACGCCAACGCGGCGGTCGATGTCGACCGCCGCAGGCGATCGAGCGTCGCGAGAATACTCCCCTCGCTCTTCTCCATCGACCTGCGAATCTCCGCGGGCGATCCGTACCGCGGGTCCTGTACCTGCCACGGCATTCCTTGAAGCTGATTGAACTGATTCTCGGTGCGCACCAGCGTCAACTGTGCGTGGTCGTTCAACGTCGCGCGGTTCTCAAGAACCACGACGCCCACGCCCGACGCAATCGCAAGCGCGAGGCCGATGATGGGTATGAAACTGGTCCGGGTCATGATCCCCTTCCAGAGGGTGGGCCGCAGAGACTGTCGGACACACCATCGTCAGGAAACGAGACCCAGCGCTATCCCGCTATACGCGCGATCGGTCTCACCCAGACGGGGCAGAGCGAGCGCGGGGCCTGGCCTCACCGCGAGACTCAGAATCTGATCGAGCGCGGCACAGACCGAGTTGTCGCACCTATTTGATCGAGGACGATTTATTCACGAGCGTCCGGAGGCCGCCGCTAGAACTCGACGAAGGCGTGCGGGCACGGGTGCGCACTCCAGGGCGGCTGCTGCGGCGCCTGCATGGATGCCCGCGCCATCGACGACGCACAGCTCGTCGACCCACGCTCGACGCTCGAAGAATCGACTGACTGGACGCTCTGGGCGGATAGGGTGATCTCCTATTGATGTCCGGGCGCTCCGAGATCATCGTCTGCGTTCCCGTGACCGTAGAGGGCCTGCTCGACCCGCGCTGGGGGCGGGCGGACCGGGTTGCGGTCGCGACCGTGAGCCAGGACGGAATCGACGACTGGAAGGAGTTCGACGTCGGCTGGGGTAGCCTCCACGATGCCGGGACCGAGGGCTCGCACCATGCCCGCGTCGCGCGGTTCCTGCGCGAGCACGGGGTCGAAGCCGTGGCCGCACATCACATGGGCGCCGGCATGACGCACATGCTCGAGAAGATGGGGCTCACCGTGCGGCTCGGTGAGACGGGCAGCGCAAGAGCGGCCGCGGCCAGAGTGCTCGGCGGCGAGCGGGACACCAAGCGCGACTCGACGCCGCGCTCGCCTAACGTTCTCTAGTCAGGCGAAAACTTTTGCCAGAACTTTTGCCCGAGTGAGCCAACCTCAGCTGATCCTAGGACATCTCAGCTGACCGAACACCGCCGAATCCGGCGTTAGCCTGTGGGGTGCGTAAACCCGGCCGGCTGAGTTTGCGCACCCCACACGTTTCTGGTCAGGTGGCGCGTCGTCAGCCGAGCTTCCAGCGGATCGGCTTGCCATAGGTGTAGACGAGCGCGGATACGTGCGCTCCCGCAGGGACGGCGAAGCTGATCCAGCCTCGGACGCACTGCTTGGGACCGAGGGGCGTCACGTGCAGAGCGGGCGATTTGGCGGTGTTCGCAGAGATGTGCACGCTCGAGCCGTTGGTCAGGCTCAGCGTGAAGAACGGTGGGTAGGCCTCGGTTACCTTCGGGGTGTGCGCGCTCGTGCAGATCTCGACATCGGCGCTCGCCACGGCGTGTTTCGAGCTGGGCCCGTCGAAGGCGTACAGGGTGATGAAGTTCCCCGTCGGAGTGGTGAGCCGCTTGGGAAGCTTGGCCGATGCGGGGCTCGCGGCGAGCAGCACTACGCTCACCAACAAAGCAAGAAAAGCGCCGAACCTCATCTCGATCCTCCTCACTTGCCGGCGCCTAGCGTTCTCTGGCTAGGCGAAAACTTTTGGCTGAACTTTTGCCCGAGTGAGCCAACCCGGCCTGATCTTAGGTGATCTGAGAGGACGGAGCGAAGCCGCGCGCGACGTTATCTAACCTGGCAACAGTTGTCTCATAACCCGGAGGTCGCAGGTTCAAATCCTGCCCCCGCTACTTCGAAAGGCCCTGGAGACAGGGCCTTTCTGTT
>PLDP01000007.1:0-183 GCA_003136795.1 Actinomycetota bacterium | reverse complement strand
GGAAGCGGCCACGTTGTTGAAGTGCCTCGAAGAAAGCGACTCGGGTCGAGCCGCAGCGGGGACGTTCTCTGTGTCGGCGAATGCGAGCACCAGCGTCACCTTCACCGACGTTGAGAAAATTGCGGTCTTGGACGCGTTGCAGGACTGGTTGCCGTCATTGGAAGACATACCGAGCTCGGGCCT
>PLDP01000106.1 GCA_003136795.1 Actinomycetota bacterium | reverse complement strand
CCTCCTCCTCAACGCAAGGAACCCACCTAGACCGACAGCGATCAGCCCGACGCCCACTGCCAGCAACCCCCACGCAAACGGAGGAAGAGGAGTGATGGCAACACCGGTGAGCGCGGGCAGAACGCGACCACCACGGAGAAGCAGAGGTCGAGCCAGGACGGCGGTGGCCTGCTTCGCGGTTGCGTAGCCGTCGCGGACGAGCGAACGGAGCACGTCGATTTGCCGGCTGCGGGCTGCTTGCGGATGGAGGAGCGGATCGTAGGCTGTGGGCGCCTGGACGAGCCCGGCAAGCAGACTTCCCTGATTCAGATCAAGCTGGCTTGCGCGGACACCGAAGTAGCGGTTTGCGGCGGCTTCGACCCCGTATACGCCTGAACCGAAATAGACCGCGTTGAGATAGGCGGCCAGCACCTGGTCTTTCGAGTAACGGGTCGAGATCTGCAGTGAGAGGTCGAGGTCCTCGAGCTTGCGCCATGGGGAGTGATCGTTGCCGTTCAGGTAGAGGATCTTTGCGAGCTGATCGGTGATCGTGCTCGCACCCTCGGCGAAGGAAGCGTGACTTGCGTCGTAAGGAATCGCGCGCAGGATGCCGAGCAGATCGACGCCGTGATTCCGGTAGAAGCGCTCGTCCTCAGTCGCGACGAGCGACTCGCGCACAAACACCGAGACGCCCAAGAGCGGTACGGCTTTGACGCCGGTCGCCCGCTCGCGGGCCGCGAGCAACTTCTCGAGATGTTGAGCGTGTGGCGTCGTCACCCAGACAACGACGAGCAGGGAACCGAGGAGCGCGACGAACGCAGCCGAGGCCGTAAGCCAGGGCCGACGGGCCACCGCTCCTGAGCCGACGCTGTGGCGCCGGAGGACATGAACAGGCCGAACGCCACGAGGATTGTCGAGCCTTCGAGCGATCAGAGCGTTTGTCTCGAGGAGGAGTGGCCCACTCGAGGAGCGTGGCGAGAGAACGCTGAGCGTTGTCCTCAGGTTTTGTTATGCCGCGGGGTGTCGCGCCGAGGCCTACCAGCGCTCGGCGACCTCGGGCCACGCCCCTACGTCACCCTGATCGTCGGCGTCGTACACGGTTGGGCGAGGGCGATGCGATCTCGGAACAATGATTTCTCCGCGATCGCGATCGCGGAGCGACCGACCCCGCTGTACGCGATGTGTGGTCGCATGCCGCCGCTGGAAAGCCGACACACCGAGGTTCGCAAGGATGAAGACGAGCAGACACTCGAGGCTGCTCGCCATTCCGGTGCCCGTCCAAGCGACAGCGATCGCGAACGCAAATGCCGCGACCGTGTATCGCTGCGTCACACGCTTGATCACGATCACCTCCTTGCTCGACCATTCCGGAAGGCAAGTTTTCGCGGTCGCGGCCCTTCCTCCTTGCTCGCTTCCTTCGGGCCCAGCGGCGCGTGGCCAATGCTGAACGCAGCCGCCGCCAGCGTCCTTACCTCCGACAGGCAAAAACCGGGGCACACCGCCAGTGCCTGTGCAGTGCCTGAACTGTTCACAACGGGCTTTGTGCCGCGTTTGGCGATTCTCCGTTCGGACGCGCGGAAACTGGCCGGCGTGCAGGTCTTTCGCCCACACGACAACACGTACCGCAACGTGTGCGTGCCGAAAACTCGAATTCGCCTCCTGAGCAGCAGAAAGCCTCGTGAGGCTCACCCCGTTCGTGCTCGGGGGAAACGCAAGCCAGACTGCCCCGGGTTGCTCCTACCGCGGTAGGAGTGCTACTGCGGCTTTCGGCGTTTTCGCTGCTCAACCCGGAATTCCGGGCCGGATCGAGTTTTCGGCACGCACAGGGTAATCGCACCCTTTACGCTCTTCGGCGCGGGAAGGCCATACGCGAATCCGCGGTTTCCCGGACGTCCGTATCGGCGTGACCCGGCAAGCTGGGTACCCCACCTCTAGGAGACTTGAGAGCGTGCGCCGGCAAGTCGTGCACGAGGTACCGGCCGATCGGGGTCACGTCATGTTGACGTCCCCAGAGCTGTTCAGACGGTATGAGGTGAACCCGATTCTCACCGCAGCCGATTGGCCGCACACGGTGAATACGGTCACCAATCCTGGCGCTGCCCGGTTTGGCGGCGAGACGATTCTGCTCGTCCGCGTCGAGGACCGGACCGGACTCTCGCATCTCTGTGTGGCCACCAGCACCGACGGCGTGCTGGGCTGGACGGTCGAGCCAGAGCGACGGCTGCTGCCGGACGTCGCATCCGAGGCGGAACGCTTCGGCATCGAAGACCCCCGGATCACGGAGTGCGGCGACGAGTACATGATCGTCTACACCGGCTACTCGACCGCCGGCCCGCTCGTCTGCCTGGCGTCCACCCGGGATTTCGAGTCCTTCGAGCGACGCGGCGTGCTGATGCCGCCCGAGGACAAGGACGCGGCCCTCTTCCCCAAGATGTTCGACGGCCGCTGGGCACTGATCCACCGGCCGGTCGCGACCCAGCCCAGGCATCGGGCCCACATCTGGCTCTCGTGGAGCCCTGACCTCAAGCACTGGGGCGATCACACAATCTTGATTCCCGCCCGTGAGGGCGCCTGGTGGGACGCCCACAAGGTCGGCCTCGGCCCGCCGCCGCTGCTGACGGCAGAAGGATGGCTGCTCCTCTACCACGGCGTCCACACAACCCCCGCCGGCTCGATCTACCGCCTCGGCCTCGCCCTCCTCGACACCGAGCACCCTGACCGCGTGCTCGCACGCTCGAGCGAATGGATCTTCGGCCCGACTGCCGACTACGAGCGGATCGGTGACGTCGACCAGGTCATCTTCCCCTGCGGCTGGCTGCTGCAGGACGACGGCGACACTCTGCAGGTCTACTACGGCGCCGCCGACACGTCGATCTGCGTCGCCGGAGCGAGCCTCTCGGACCTCCTCGCCTGGCTCGCCCGCCACTCCTCCTGAATTTCAAGGGCACGAGGCGGAACCGGGCCCGTTCGACACCAACGGCCCTGAGCAGCTCACGATCGCACTTCTTCGTGAGAGCGTGTCGGACTGCTCGATGAGGGGCGCGTTCCGGAGCGTCTCCTGGTTCAGAAGCGCACCGTCGCGGCATCAATTGGCCAGAGTCGGTCAGTTGAAAACAGCATTACGAGAGGGCTCGCCCGAAGGGTGCCTTGCGTTGAGGAGGAGCGGCGGCTCCGCGATTCACATACTCGGCCGGCTCGCATGCACGCTGGTCGTCTTCTCCGGGCTGATCACCGTGTCGGGCTCCTTCCGCGCGCTCTGACGCGCCTCCCGCGCCGTGCCCGACTCGGCAGCGATCGCTGAGAGGAGTGATGCGACCTCGCAGGCGGCGTCCGGGAGGCGTAAGAGCGAGTGAGGAGCGGGCCTCGGCTGACGAAGGATCTCGCCCAGAGCCTTGCGCAACAAGTCCGGCGTCGCGGCGTCGCGGACGAGCCCGAGCTCGTCCATGCGCCGATTAACCATGGGGAGATGCCCGGCGACCCCGCCGTAGGCGACGACCGGACACCGGCTGACGAGTGCTTCGAGCACGGTGACTCCGCCCGTCGAGTGGACTGCGACGTCGGCGGCGGTGAGGAGCGTCGCCATGTTCGAGACGAACCCGAGCACCGTCACGCGAGGCTCGGCGTGATAGCGCCGGGTGAGCCGATCGCGAAGGGCACGGTTCAGCCCGACGACGCACATCACGTGGGTGCCGGGAATGTCGAGAGCGGCCGCGACCGCACCTGGAAGGTCGCCGATGCCCCATCCGCCGCCCGAGACGAGCACGAGGTGTACCTGTGACACGCCGAGCTCGCGACGCGCGCGGTCCCGGTCGAGGGCCTCGTAGAAGCGTGGATGGACAAGCGGACGAACGGCCCTTGCACTGCCGGGACCGGCAACTCGCTCGACCTCGGCTCGAAGGTCGGGATGCGCAACGAGATGCAGCGCGATGCCACGGTGGGCCCACAGCGCGACACCAGCGAGATCGGTGATCGTGGCGCACACCGGGCGGGCAAGAGAGCCGCGCGAGCGGAGCTCCCCGAGGACGTTCGTGGCCGGCGGGTAAGTGGAAACGACGAGGTCGGGATTCGCCGCGACGATCGCTCGCTGGAGGCTGCGGCCGCCGAGCAGCCCGAGCGCTCGCCGCCAAGCCGCTCCCGTTCCCGGCAGCCGCAACAACGACGCGTGCAAAAGCCCGAACAGCCAGGGTGCCCGCTCGAGTTGCCACCGGTACAGCGTGAGGAGAAGGAACCGCAAAGGGCGGCCCATGTGGGAAAGCGCGTCGACGACCGTCACCTCCGCCTGCGGGATCTCGAGCAGGAGCCCGGCCCGCAGCGCCTCGGCGGCGGCGATGTGACCTGCGCCGACCGGCGCGGTCAGCACGAGGAAGCGGGGTGGCGCCAGGTCGCGAGCCTCTGAGGGCGAAGCCATCAGGTCAGCGCCTTCAGGAGCGGGAACTGGTCACTGAGGCAGGCGAGCACGCGAAAGCACATTCCCGGAAACTACGGTGCGCTTTATGAGACTTCTCTGAAGGTGCGAGACGAGCCGGCTCACAGCCGGCTGACCCCGACGACGCGCACCTCGATTAGCAGCGAGCCACGAGGCGTCGTTCCGGCGCCGAAGCTCCGGCTGCCAGGACCGCAGCGCCGAGTCGGGCAACCGCGTCGGGTTTGAGCGGCCCGGCAGCAAGCTCGACGACGAAGGCCGTGGAGTGCGGGAGGCAGTGGGTCTGCCAGGTCACCGCGCTTCCCGGTTCCCGCGCCAGCGCTTCGAGCCGCATCTTCGCGACGGCTGCAAACGTGCGCTCGACAGCGATCTCCCCGCTCGAGTCGTCGACGACGTCCGCGTGCTGATGGAACCAGATCGAAACCGACGGTCGCACACGTTCGATCAGACGGACGGCGATGCGGCTTTCCGGCTCCGACAACGGACGCGGACCGGAGTCGTAGAAACCGACCATCGCTCTCCACTCCCATGGGAAGTTGCGGTTGAGGTCGACGCCGTGCGCGTTTTGCCGCGTGTCGGCCGCGGCGCCGTCGGGGTTCAGGCTCGGGATGATCCAAAGATCGATCTCGCGGGGCGGCGTGTTGTCTGCGAGCCGATCCGCGACGGCAACTCCCGAACATTCGTTGCCATGGATGCAACCGACGACCAACACTTTGCGCGGACTGTCGGAATCCCCAGTTTCGACTGCCATGATCGGGCGACCGTCGACCGAGCGCCCAATTCGCAGCGTGTGGTGTGAGAGCGGGTCGCGGCCGGTGCTCGCCTCGGCGCCCAGGGTGATCGTTGGGGCGAGCACCGCGCAGAGCAGGGTGACGAGGGTCGCCCTCATACCTCGGACGACCGCCGAGTCAAAGTCGGAGGAAGCGCTTAAACGAGCGTGGGCCGCACTCTCGGAGGGGCTGCTGGACACAGTCGTGAGTCAATAGCACGCGTGGCTGCCCCGGGACTTCTGGTTTCAAGATCGTGCAATGTCGCGCCGTTTAGGTTGCCCGACTTGGTGTAGGACACGGGTTGTGCTCTTGGGTGCAACCGCTGCGGCTTTTGCTTCGCTGCTGTTCAACCTGGGGCTGGCGCTCCAGGCGCTGGAGGCACGCAAGGCGCCGCAATCTCTCGGGCTGCGTCTTGGTTTGCTTGCCCGGCTACTGCGCCGGCCCCGCTGGCTGCTCGGGCAGTTACTCGCGACGGTTGGAGTCGCGCCGCAGGTCTATGCGCTCTCCTATGCGCCGTTTGTCTTGGTGCAGCCGTTGCTCGCCGTGGGGCTGCTTGCGTTGCTGGCTGTTGGCTCTCGCGTATTCGGCGAGCCGGTTGGGCTGCTCGCAGCCGGCGGGGTTCTCGGGATCGTCGCCGGGATCGCCCTGGTTGCCTGGGGCGTGCCGGCGCGAGTAGAGACACATCGAGGCGGCTTCGCGGTGGTCGCGGTGATCGTCGCGGTGATGGCTGGGGCGCTCGCGCCGCTACTGCTCGGCCGTCTGGGTTTGGCCCGCACAACCGCAGTCATGATCGCCTCGGGTTGCGGCTTTGCCGGAACGAATATCGCCACCAAACTCTTGAGCGACGACATCGGCGTGGGCCATTACCTGCCGGCGAGCTTGTGGGGTGTCGTTGGTCTCCTCCTCGGAGTCGTGGCGACGATCACCGGCATGACTGCCTTCCAGCGACGAGCGGCGACGGTCGTCGTGCCGGTGACTACGTCGGTTCAGACATTCCTTCCGATCTTGCTCGAGCCGCTCTTCCTCAAAGAGGACTGGGCGTCGGCCAAACTCCACGGAATCCCGATCGCGGCCGGAACACTGCTCGCGCTCGCCGGAACGATTCTGATCTCCCGGACAGAAGCCGTCGCTCGACTCGCAGCCGCGAAGAAATAGCTGGGCATCCGGGCCGACTCTGTTGCCTAGTTGCCTATCCGTATCTGTTCGCTAAGGATGCCGCGGTTTCCGCAGATGTCGGCGGCGACGACTCGCAAGGTGTACGACCCGTTTGCGAAGTGGCGGGTATCGAGGGGATGTTGCGTGAGCAAGAACACGTAGTGGCCCGGCTGCCGCCAGTAGTAGTGGTTGGCGAATACCGGGAAGTTCTGGTAGGTGCCCGCTGCGTAGACGTCCCAAAAGTCCCGCCGCGGCGGCTCACTGCGGCGAAAGTCCGCGACTGTCCGGCTCCACAGCACGACCCCGTCCTGTCCGATCAGCGCCACACGGACAAACGCCGGCGCGAGCGGAAAGCCGTTCCATGCACCCGGGACGGGCAGCGGCGGCAGATCATCCGCCTCCGCGAGCGCGGAAACATCACCGGAAAGGTTGTTCGGATCGACGACGAAGCCTGTCGGTCCTTCCACATCGAGCCACTGCACAACCGGAATCGTGCGATCGGCGTACGGACGCAGATGAAGCAGCGGGTTGACGACGCGACCGCCGTCGATCTCTGTCAGGTGCACGTGACGGAACGGCAGGCGGACCGTACCGAGCGAAGTCGTCTCGGCCACCACGTGCGCGCCCTTCGCAACCAAGGGAGCGATGTGGATGTACTGAAAGACGCGCCGGCCGGCCCTGACGCGCACCTCGTCGGCTCCCACAAAATACGCCTGCCCCGACACGACCGGGTAGACCGGTGTCCCCACCCGCGCGGAAATGTCAACTCCGTTATGGAACGAGTAGCTGCCGGGGTCGCCGACACCGTCAAGGCCGAACTCCTCGCTTGAAATCGTGCGCGGGTCGCCGAAGCCTCCCCGAATCGGATGCTGAACGGCAAACGGCCTCACCGGCCACCCATAGTCGCGCCTGCTGCTCAGCACACCGCCGCACCCACCGGACGACCCGCCCAGTTCGATCCGGCGCA
>PLDP01000026.1 GCA_003136795.1 Actinomycetota bacterium | reverse complement strand
CGCGGGCGGCGGCGCGGCGCAGCACCTCCCAGTACATGAAATCGTTGCCCGCCACCCGAGCGCCACGCGCCCACCGCTCGAGCAGGCGGCAGAACGCGAGCGAAGCCACCTCGAGCGAGACGAGCTGGCCGATCAGCTTGCGTGCCGTCTGCTCCTCGACCGCATGCTCGGAGATCACCGCCGCCCACTCGGGCCGCGTCCCGAGTGGCGTCGTCAACGGTCCCGCTCCAGCGCCGGCAAAGCCGGCACCTTCGCTCTTTGTGAGGCTCCGTCGAGCCTACGCCTCATACCTCGACCACGACCGGCAGGATCATCGGGCGGCGGTGGGTGCGGTCGTAGACGAGCTGGCCCAGACCGTCGTGGATGTGCTCCTGCAACAGCTTGACCTCGCGGATGTCCTCGGCCAGCAGCTCGCGCACGATCTCGTGCGCCTCCTGGCGCATCTCGGCGAGCAGCTCGTCGCTCTCGGCGAAGCCGCGTGTGATCAGCTCGGGCGCCGCCGCCGCGCCGTCGGAGAGCGTCGTGACGACGATCAGGACGCCGTCCTCCGACATGTGTCGCCGGTCGCGCAGCGCCACGTCGGAGATGTCGCCCACGCCGAGCCCGTCGACGTAGGTGACGCCCGCCTCGATGTGATCGGCGATCCGCACGCCGTCGCGTGAGAGCTCGACGACGTCGCCGTTCTCCGCGATCACGATCGAGCTCGCCGGCACGCCGGCGTCCTGCGCAAGACGGGCGTGCGCTGCCTGCATCCGGTACTCGCCGTGGATCGGCATCACTGCCTTGGGGCGCAGCAGGCTGAGCAGCGTGCGCAGCTCCTCGGCGCGCGCGTGGCCCGAGACGTGCACATCGGCGTTCTCTTCGTGCAGCACCTCGGCGCCGTTCTTCGTCAGCCGGTTGATCGCGTCGTGCACGCGCAACTCGTTGCCCGGCACGGGCCGCGCCGAGATGATCACCGTGTCGCCGCGTTCCACCTTCACCGCCGGGTGGTCGTTGTAGGCGATGCGCGTGAGCGCCGAGAGCGGTTCGCCCTGCGACCCGGTGCAGATGATCAGCTGCTCGCTCACCGGAACGCCGTCGAGGTCGGCAGGCTTGACGAGCACGTCCTCGGGAACCTCGACGTAGCCGAGGTTACGCGCGACGTTCATATTGCGACGCATCGAGCGCCCCACGACGACGACCTTGCGCCCGCAGTCGACGCCGACGTCGATCGCCTGCTGCATCCGGTGGATGTTCGACGCGAAGCTCGAGACGAGGATGCGCCCGCGGCGCACGGGGATGATCTGGCGAAACGCCTCGCCGACGACGCGCTCTGAGCGCGTGAAGCCCGGGCGCTCGGCGTTCGTCGAGTCGCCCAAGAGCAGATCGACGCCGCGGTTGCCCAGCGTGGCGAGCCGGCCGACGTCGGTGCGCAGACCGTCGACCGGGGTGTGGTCGAGCTTCCAGTCGCCGCTGTGGAAGACGAGCCCGGCTTTCGTCTCGATCGCGATGCCCACCGCATCCGGGATCGAGTGCGCCATCCGGATGAACTCGAGCTTGAACGGCCCGAGCGTGATCGGCGGCTTCTCCGGCTCGGCCTCGCGCAGCTCGGCCGCGCGCAGGAGGCCGTGCTCGTCGAGCTTCGACTTGACGAGCCCGAGCGTCAGGCGCGTCGCCCAGATCTCCTGCACGCGAATCTCGCGCATCAGGAACGGGAGCGCACCGACATGGTCTTCGTGCGCGTGTGTCAGCACGACCGCGCGCACACGCTTGTCGCGGAGATAGCCGAAGTCGGGCAGGATCACGTCGACACCGAGGTGCTCGTCGCGGGGGAACGCCATCCCGGCATCGACGATGATCACCTCGTCGCCGATCTCGTAGACGGTCATGTTCTTCCCAACCTCGCCGAGGCCGCCGAGCGGGATCACGCGCAATACGTCGTCAGCCATAGGGGAGGCAGTCTAGGCGGCGACGAGCAGGCCGAGCCGGTCGAGGCAGACGCGCACGGCGGCCACCTCGTCCTCGCTGGCCGCTGGGAGCGGCAATCGGTGCCCGCCCACCCGGTGGCCGAGCAGGTTCAGCGCGGCCTTGATCGGAAGCGGATTGGTCTGGATCCTGAGGAGGTCGTAGGCCGGCTCGAGCTCCCGGTCGATCTCGCGGCCGCGCTCGACGTCGCCGGCCAGCGTCGCGCGAACCTGCTCGGCGACCTGGGGCCCAACGATGTGCGTGTGCACGCAGATCCCACCGACCCCGCCCAGTTCGAGAAACGGCTGGATGAGGACGTCGTCGCCCGCGTACAGGTCGAGGCCGGTGTCGACGACGTGCTTCGCCTGGGCGAGATCGTCGTTTGCCTGCTTGACCGCGCGCACCGTCTCGATCTCGGCGAGCCGTGAGATCGTCTCCGGCTCGATGTTCACGACGACGCGCGCTGGGATGTTGTAGGCGACGATCGGCTTGTCGCTCGCGCGCGCGATCGCCTCGAAGTGCGCGACGATCCCACGCTGGGGCGGCTTGCTGTAATAGGGCGTGACGACGAGCAGCGCGTCGGCGCCCAGCTCGTGCGCGCGCTCCGAGAGGTGCACCGAGTGCAGCGTCGAGTACGTGCCGGTGCCGGCCACCACCGTCGCGTCGCCGCCGACGGCCTCGATCGCCGCCCGGAAGAGGTCGAGCCGCTCCTCGTCGGTCAGGTTCGGGCTCTCGCCGGTCGTGCCGGCGACGACGATGCCGTCCGAGCCGTTCTCGACGAGGTGGCGGGCGAGCCGCTGGAACGCGTCGAAGTCGATCGACTCGTCTTCGTGGAACGGAGTGACGATCGCCGTGAGGACGTGCCCTAGCATCGAATGGAGGATACTTGCGTGAGCAGGACGACCCGCTCCGCGACCTGCTCCACCCTCCCCGCCTCGCGCAGGAACTCGACCTCGTACGGCCTGCCCGCGAGCCCCACGAGCGCCCGCGGGGCGAGCTCGCGCAGCCGGGCGAGCACCGGCTCGACGTTGCGTTCCTCGTAGAGCACGTCGGCGGCGAGCGCCAGGTCGAAACGCTCCGTCCACGGACGGCGCCAGTCCCGCACCTCCGCGGCCAGGTGCAGGCCGTTGCGTTCGGCGTTGCCGCGCAGGAGGTCGATCGCGTCGGCCGACCAGTCGGTCGCCGTCACCTGCGCCCCGCGCGCGGCCGCGACGAGCGACGGCAGGCCGAGCCCACAGCCGAGCTCGACCACTCGTAGGCCGGCGACGGCGGGCAGCGCCTCTGCAAGCGCCGTCGCCGCCGGCCACAGCTCGGCCCAGTAGGGAAGAAACTCGTCATCGGCGAACGCCTCTTCATCGATCAGCGCTTCCGGCGACT
>PLDP01000010.1:7866-8719 GCA_003136795.1 Actinomycetota bacterium | reverse complement strand
CCGAAGTCGAGCGTCCGCGCCATCTGCACCGTCCCGTAGGCGAGGCGCTGCGCGAGGGCGCGGTCGCGCGCGTCGAGGCCGGCGACGGCCGACGCGAGCGCGCGATCGGCGTAGGCCTCCTCTTCGAAGACGCGCCGCACCACCTCATACGCCGCCGAGCGCGCTGGCGCGATCAACGAAGACCGCGGACGAATTCGTCGTAGCTCATCTTGCCGCGGCCCTCCGGCTGCACGAGCTCGGGCACGAATTGTCCGTCCTCCAGCCGCGCACGCCAGATCGTCACGCGACGCCCGTGCATCGTCGTCCATGCGCCGATGTGCGGTGAGAGCGCACGCACGCGGCGCCAGGCATCGACCGGGTCGTCGAGGTTCAGCTCGCGATCGAAGGGCGTGATCTTCTCGGCATAGGTCGCGCCGACTTCCGGCTGCGGGAGAAACGACGGCGACTCGATCACGTCCGCGAGCAAGCGCGCGGCGATCGCCGCGGAGCGCTCGAAGACGCCGCCGGCGTCGAGCTCGCCGAGGGGAAACGACTCCTGCGCCGCGACCGGCCCGGCGTCGAGCGCCTCGACCGTCTCGTGAATCGTCACGCCCGTCTCGCTGTCCCCGGCAAGGATCGCGCGCTCGACGGGCGCCGCACCGCGCCAGCGCGGCAGCAGCGACGGGTGCACGTTGAGCCAGAGCGACAGCGCAAGCAGGCGCGGCGGGATGTAGAGCCCATAGGCGCAGACGACGACCCGCTCGACGTCCGCGGGCAGTTCCGGCTGCTCCGGCTGGTGCACGGGGATGCCGAGCTGCAACGCGACCTCCTTGGCGGGCGGCGCCGCGAGCTTGCGGCCGCGGCCGCGCGGTGC
>PLDP01000010.1:0-7842 GCA_003136795.1 Actinomycetota bacterium | reverse complement strand
CCGTACTCGTCGAGCTCCCAGCGAACGTCCTCGCCGTTTCCGTCCTTGCCCTCGATCGTGATCTTGATCGACCGCTCGACCGGAACGCGCACGCCCTGCAGCGAGAGGCAGCCCTCGTCGTCGGTCGCGGTCTCGTCGGTGCGCTCGACGACGACCGGGTTCACGATCACGCGCGGTCCTTCGTCGTCCGGCTGGAACACGAAGAGGCGGCGCAGCACGCCGACCTGCGTCGCGGCGAGGCCGACTCCCTGCGCCTCGTGCATCAGCGTTGTCATCCGGTCGACGAGCCGGCGCAGGTCGTCGTCGAAGTCGACGACCTCGTGCGCGGCGAGCCGGAGGGCCGGGTCGCCGTACTGGCGGATCTGCCCGAGCGCGAAGCGGCGGCGAGCGTCGGCCTCGGCCTCGGCGCGCGCGTCCTCGGCGGGGTCGCCCTCGTCCTCGTGCTCCTGCTCCTGCTCGTGGTCGTGGTCGTGCTCGCTCACGGCGACGCAGTGTAGGGGAAGCTAGACGCTCTGCGGATCGACGTCGACGACCGCCGTCAGCTTCGCCTTGCGCATGTTCGGGGCGGCCGCGGCGAGGAGCCGTGCCGCCTGCGAGGCGATGCGGCGCGGGTGCGTCGTCTTCGCGACGAGCTGGGCCCGATGCTTGCCGCGCAAGCGCAGGAGCGCCGCCGGCCCGAGCAGGTCGGCACCCGTGATCCCCGCCTTCAGCTCCTCGAGCGCGCGCACGACCGGCTCGAGCTCGGGCCCGGTCACGACGATCCGCACGAGGTGCGAAAACGGCGGATAGCCGAGCTCCTTGCGCCGCTCGAGCTCCTCCGTCAGGAACCGCGCCACGTCGTGGCGCGCGGCGTAGACGATCGGCCGCGCGTCGGGCTGGAACGACTGCACGAGCACCCGCCCGGGTGCGTCGCGGCCGCTGCGGCCGGCGAGCTGCGTGATCAGCTGGAAGGTCCGCTCCTCCGCCCGGAAGTCGGGCAGGCCGAGACCCGTGTCGGCGTCGACGACCGCGGCCAACTCGACCCCCGCGAAGTGATGGCCCTTCGCCACCATCTGCGTGCCGAGCAGCACCGCGCCCTCCGTGTCGCGGAAGCGCGCGAGCAACTTGGCGAGCTGCTCCGGCTTCGCGACCGCGTCGGCGTCGAGCCGGATCAGCTCCAGCTCGGGCAGCTCGCGCTCGAGCTCGCGTTCCAGCCGCTGCGTGCCCGCGCCGAGCCGCGCGATGTCCGGTGAGCCGCACGCCTCGCACGTCGAGGGCGCGTGCCGCTCGTAGCCGCAGTGGTGACAGCGCAGCGACGTGTCGCCGTGCAGCACGAGCGAGACGTCGCAATTCGGGCAGCGGATCGTCGTTCCGCACGCGCGGCAATGCAGCGCCGGCGCGACACCGCGACGGTTCAGGAGCAGGATCGCCTTGCCGCGATGCTCTGCCACGCCGCGAAGCGCGCGCAGCAGCGGAGCCGACAGCGGGTAGCCCGCCTCGCGCCGCAGGTCGATCACCTTCACCGGCGGCAGGTCGGCGCCGATCCGCCCGCCGAGCTCGAGATGCTCGAGCGCCGCCCAGCTCTCGGGGCGCGGCGTCGCCGAGCCGAACACGGCGACGGCGCCTTCGAGGGCCGCGCGCTTCGCGGCGACCGTGCGCGCGTCGTAGCGCGGATCGGAGTCCTGCTTGTAGGACGGGTCGTGCTCCTCGTCGACGACGATCAGGCCGAGCCCGCGGATCGGCGCGAAGATCGCCGAGCGGGCGCCGACGACGATGCGCGCTTCGCCGCTCGCGATCCGCTCGCGCTCGTCGCGGCGCTCGGCATCCGTGAGCGCCGAGTGGAGAATCGCCACGCGCTCGCCGAACCGCGCGCGCACGCGCCCCACGGTCTGCGGCGCGAGCGCGATCTCGGGCACGAGCACGATCGCGCCAAGACCGCGCTCGAGCATCGACGCACACGCCTGCAGGTAGACCTCCGTCTTGCCGGAGCCCGTTGCGCCGTAGAGCAGGAAGTTGCCGCTGCCGCTGACAATCCGGTCGACGGCAGCGATCTGCGAGTCGGAGAGCTGCAACGGCTCGGCCTCGCCCGTCAGCCCTTGCCGCTCTGCCGGCGGCGCCTGCTCCTTGCGCCGCTTCGGCGTCTCCGGCGCAACCAGTGCGAGCGCGCGCGCCGGCGTCGAGCCGTAGTAGTCGGCGATCCAGAGCGCGAGCTCGACGAGCGTCGCGGGGATCTCGCCGATCACCGCCTCGATCGGGCGCGCGTCGACACCGGCCGGCGGCGCGTCGTGCAGCGAGACGACGATCCCCCGCGCGCGCGAGCGGCCGAACGGCACGCGCACGATCGCGCCGACCTCGACGCCCTCGGGAACCTCGTACGTGAACTCGCGTGCAACCGCGCGCGCGGTGACGAGCGGATAGACGGATGCGTACGGCATTACGCCGGCTGCTCTCCAGCGTTGGCGCTCGTGCGCAGCTGCTTGAACGAGAGCGTCCGTGCCATCAGCGCGATCGCGATCAGCCCCATCACGAGGTTCACGACGACGATCGCGATGTTCATGCCGACGCTGAACGCAAGCAGGAGCGTGTGCGAGACGCCTCGTCCGCGGAACAGGAACTCGGTGAGGCCCTGCTTCGTCCCGGCGCCGCCCGGCGTGGCCGGGAAGAGCGTCGCGAGCGAGTCGACGACCTGTGCGAGCAGCGCGTTGTGGATATTCGCGGTGACCCCGAACGCCTTCAGGAAGAAAAAGAGCGAAGCGATCCGGAAGACCCACGAGATCGCTTGCGGCAGGATCACGCCGAAGAAGAAGCGACGGCGGTTTCGCAGGATCGCAAAGCCCTGCCGCACATGGACACGGAACGCCCTGTAGCGCCGCCTGGCCCAGATGAACCCTAGGGCGGCGACGACGAGCGCCACGGCAAGCGTGATCTCGCTCGCCCGCTCGTGCCGCAGCAAGACCTTCCAGTCGACGTCCGGGAGGCGCGAGTAGAGCTCGTGCGTCGGCAGCACCCCGATCGCGAGCGCCCAGACGATCAGCGCACCCGCGATCACGAAGTCGAGCATCGTCTCGACCACGAGCGTCGGAGCAAGCGCCGCATACGTCGCGTCAGGGAGGCGGTGCTTGACGAGGTACATCTTCACCACGTCGCCACCGCGTGCCGGCACGATCGAGTTCACGCCGACGCCGGCGACATACGCGCCGAGCGCCGTTCGATACTTCAGCCGCCTGCCCGGATAGGCCGCTCGGATGATCGCGCGCCAGGCGCCCGCTCGGAAGAGGAGCTTGACGACGTGGCAGGCGAGTGCGAGGCCGAGGAACTCCCACTTCACCGCCGCGAGGTGGTGAAAGAAGACGGCGACCGCGTGCAGGAAGTGGCCCACGGAGGGCCAGTTAACCCTACGCCCCGGCGGCTACGAGCACCCAGTCCGTGCCGAAACCGAGGAGCAGGCCGAGCAGGAGCATCCAGCCGACGAGCTCGGGCATCGCGTAGCGCTTGCAGACCTCGAAGAGCTGGATCACCACGTAGAGGATCGAGCCGCCGGCGATCGCGAAGAAGACGACCTCGAGCGCGGGGCTCACCCAAGCCTGTCCCACCACGGTGCCGAGGAACGTCGGGGCGCCGCCGATCAGCCCCATCAGGCCGAGAAAGCGCCAGCTCGGCCGCTCCGCCTCGCCGGCCATCGGCCCGACGATGCCGAAGCCCTCGGTCGTGTTGTGCAGGCCGAAGCCGATGATCAGGACGAGCGCGAGCGAGATCTTGCCCGCGGCGGCCGACTGGCCGATCGCGAGGCCCTCGCCGAAGTTGTGCAGGCCGATGCCGGTCGCGATCAGGAGGGCGAGCCGGCGGCCGGGCGTGAGCGCCTCGAACCAGGAGCGCTGCTCGAGCTCGTCGACGGCGGCGGCGCCGGGGCCGACGAGCGGCGTCACGCGCTTCGACTTCAGCCAGCTGTCGTAGTAGACGAGGCTCATCATCCCGGCCACGACGCCGAGGCCGAGGAGCGTCGCGTAGCCGGCGAAGGCAGCCCACTTGTGCGCCTCCAGATGCGAGTCGATCGGCTCGACTCCGTTGGACATCACGTCCCAGAAGAGGAAGACGAGGATGCCGGTCGCGATCGAGCTGAGCGCGGCGCGGAGTGCCGGCGAGCTCGAGCGGACACGGCCCATGGGCAAGCCCACAAAGATCGTGAGCCCCGCGATCGCACCGAGGATGAGTGTCTGGGCGGTGCTCATGCGAACCTTGTAAGGGTCACCTTACAGGAGGTTTCCACACTACGATCGGCTGGGTGGCAGCCGGACACGGAATCGACGATTACCTGGAGACGATCTATTTCCTCGCGTTTCCGATCGGCGAGTACCGCCCCGCGACGACAGGGACGTCCCAGACGATCGCCTCGCGGGTGGCCGAGATGCTGGGCGTCTCGCGCGCTTCGGCGGGCGAGATGCTGAAGCGCCTGGAGGCCGAGGGGCTCGTCGAGCGGGGCGAGCACAAAGAGGCGATCCTCACGCCGGCCGGCACCGAGCGCGCCCGCAAGGTCGTCCGCAAGCACCGGATCATCGAGCGGCTTCTCACAGATTTCATGGGCTACACCGCCGCCGAGGCGCACGTCCACGCCGACGAGCTCGGCGGCACGTTCACCGACGACATGGTCGAGCGGATCGAGGTGAAGCTCGGTCATCCCGCCCGCTGCCCGCACGGGTGGCCGGTCGACCCGGACTTCGAGCAGGCGGAGAACCGCGAGCTCGAACCGCTGTCGGCGCTCGAGCCCGGCGCGCACGCGACGATCGTGCGGCTCGCCGAGCATGACGGCGACCTCCTGCACTGGTTCTACGACGAGGGCCTGACACCGGGCACCGCTCTCGAGCTGCGCGCCGTCGAGCCGGCCGCGGGCCAGTTCCGCGTCGCGATCAACGGCAGCGAGAAGGCAATCGGCGAAAAAGCCGCCGGCGGCCTGTTCGTGAAGCGCACGGTTGGTGTCTGACACCAAAAGGTGTCAGACACCTTTGCGATCTGTCACAGACGAATCTGAGCTCGGCGCAATGCTGACTGGCCGTGGACGACCTACGGCGACTCGGGGCTCAGAAGGTGTCTGACACCTTAGGTGTCAGACACCAGCAGCGGCGGCAGCGAGGCCGGCGGCCTCACGGAGCGCGGCAGCCTTGTCGGTGCGCTCCCACGAGAAGTCGTGGTCGTCGCGGCCGAAGTGGCCATACGTGGCCGTCTTCTGGTAGATCGGGCGCCGCAGGTCGAGGTCGCGCAGGATCGCGGCGGGGCGCAGGTCGAAATGCTCCTTGACAAGCTCCTCGATGCGCAACACCGACAGCTTCTCGGTTCCGAACGTCTCGACGAGGATCGAGAACGGATGCGCGACGCCGATCGCGTAGGCGACCTGGATCTGGCAGCGGTCGGCGAGGCCGGCAGCGACGACGTTCTTCGCCACGTACCGCGCCGCATACGCCGCCGACCGGTCGACCTTCGTCGGGTCCTTGCCGGAGAACGCGCCGCCGCCGTGCGGGGCCGCACCGCCGTAGGTGTCGACGATGATCTTCCGCCCGGTGAGGCCCGTGTCGCCCATCGGCCCGCCGATCACGAACTTGCCGGTCGGGTTGACGTAGACGAACTTCGGGTCGTCGAGGCTCTTCTCGTCGTAGTAGTCGCGCGGCAGCGTCTGCCGCAGCACGTGCTCGATCAGGTCGGGCTTGATCATCGTCTCGGGGTCGAGCCCCTCGCGATGCTGGGTCGAGATGAGCACCCGCTCGATCTCCACCGGCGTCTGGCGCCCATCGGCGTCGACCTCGTAGCGGATCGAGACCTGCGCCTTGCCGTCGGGGCGCAGATACGGCAGCACGTCCGCTTTCCGCACCTCCGCCAGCCGCTTGGTGATGCGGTGGGCGAGCATGATCGGTAGCGGCATCAGCTCGCGCGTCTCGTTGGACGCGTAGCCGAACATCATCCCCTNNAGCGGATCGTCGTCGCCCGGATCGTGCTGCAGCTCGTATGCGGTGTCGACGCCCTGCGCGATGTCGGGTGACTGCTCGTCGAGCGCAACGATCACGCCGCAGGTGTCGGCGTCGAAGCCGTACTTGGCGCGCGTGTAGCCGATCCCCTTCACCGTCTCGCGCACGATGCGCGGGATGTCGATGTACTCCTCGGTCGTCATCTCGCCGGCGACAACCACGAGCCCAGTGGTGATGAGCGTCTCGCAGGCCACGCGGCTCAGCGGATCGTTCGCGAGCGCGGCGTCGAGGACTGCGTCCGAGATCTGGTCGGCGATCTTGTCGGGGTGCCCCTCGGTGACCGACTCCGAGGTGAAGAGGAAGCTGCGCTCCGCCATGGCCGCCAAGAGTAGCTATTCCTCCGTCGGGCGCCGCCCCATAAGCGACCCCGCGAGCTCGTGCAGCGGCATGCCGTCGAGCACCGCACAGACACCCTCGGTGATCGGCAGCTCCACCCCGATCCGCCGCGACAGGTCGCGCAGCACCGGGGCGGTCGTCAGCCCTTCGACCGCCTGTCCGATCTGCGACCGCGCCTCGTCGGCCTTCGCGCCGCGGGCGATCAGTTCCCCGGCGCGGCGGTTGCGGCCGAGCGGGTGGAAGCACGAGACGATCAGGTCGCCCATGCCGGCGAGACCGGAGAACGTCTCCGCCTCCGCGCCGCACGCCTCACCGAGCCGCGCCATCTCGACGAGCCCGCGCGTGATCAACGCCGCCTTCGCGTTGTCGCCAAGGCCGAGGCCGTCGACGCCGCCTGCTGCGAGCGCGATCACGTTCTTCGCAGCCCCGCACAGCTCGACGCCGATCAGGTCGGTGTTCACGTAGACACGGAAGGTGCCCGAGGTGACCGCCTCCTGCAGGCGCAGCGCGAGCTCCTCGTCCTCGGAAGCGATCACCGCCGCGCCCGGCAGCCCCGTCGCGACCTCTTCCGCCATGTTCGGCCCGGAGAGCACGGCAACCGGCCGGTCCTGCACGACGGTCGAGAGCCGGTCGCCGCTCGCCGGGTCGAGCCCCTTGACGAGGCTCAGGACCGGCGCGTCGCCGCGTATATGCGCAAGCACATCGCGGAAGGCGTGGCTCGGCACCGCGATCACGACGAGATCCGCCTCCTCGTAGGGCGCCTCGTCGAGCGTCGCACGCGTCGCGATGACGACGTCGTGCCCGCGGTCACGCAGCAGCCGGGAGAACGCCGTTCCCCACGCTCCCCCGCCTACGACGACGATCCTCACGAGCGTTCGCGAAAGTCGACCACCACCGGCACGCCCTCCAGGTTGAAGCGCTCTCGCAGCTGATTCTCCACCCAGTACGCGTAGTCGCGCGTCACGAGCCCGGGATCGTTGACGGTAAAGCGAAAGCGCGGCGGGCGCGACGTCACCTGCGCGCCATAGAGCAGGTTGAGCCGCCGCATGCCCTTGGACGGCGCCTGGCGCATCTCCTTCAGCTCCGCGATGAACTTGTTCAGCTCGGCGGTCGGGACGCGCGAGACGAAGCGGTCGTACAGCTCCTCGACCTTGCCGAGCAGGCGTGAGACGCCGCGGCCGGTCAGCGACGAGATGGTGATGAAGTCGGGGCGCTGCCGCAACCGACGCGCGAGCTCGGGGCGCACGTCTTCGATCGTGATCTCCGAGATGTCCCACTTCGAGAGAACGATCAGCGTCGCGCAGTGCGCCTTGCGCGCGACCTCGACGGCGGTGATGTCGCCTTCCACGATCCCTTCGCCCGCGTCGATCAGGACGAGCGCAACGTCGGCGCGCTGCGCGGCCTCGAGCGCGCGCAGCTCCGAGTAGTACTCGATCCCCTGCCGCTGCCTGCGCTTGCGCCGCAGGCCCGCCGTGTCGATCAGCTGGAAGGTTCGCCCTTCGTGCTCGATCAC
>PLDP01000016.1 GCA_003136795.1 Actinomycetota bacterium | reverse complement strand
CCCACGTTCGGCCGGCCGAGGATCGCGACGCGAATCGCGTCCTCCTCCACCGTCCGCGACGACTCGCCGGGCAGCAGGTCGAGGATCTCGTCGAGCAGGTCGCCGGTGTTCGAGCCGTGCAGCGCCGAGATCGGGAACGGCTCGCCGAAGCCGAGCCGGTGGAACTCGTAGGAAAGGCTCTCCTGCGCCGGGTCGTCGATCTTGTTCGCCAGCACAAGCACGTTCTTCTTCGCTTCGCGCAGGATCTGTGCGAGCTCCTCGTCGCCGGGGGTCAAACCCGCGCGCGCGTCGACGACGAAGAGGACGAGATCGGCCTCCTTGATCGCTGCGCGCGCCTGCAACGCGATCTGCTTCGTGATCGGGCTCGGATCGGCGATGTCGACGCCGCCGGTGTCGATCAGCAGGAAGCTGCGGCCGTTCCATTCGCAGACGAGCTCCTTGCGGTCGCGCGTCGTGCCCTGCGTCTCGTGCACCACCGCCTGCCGCGTCGCGGTCAGCCGGTTGACGAGCGTCGACTTGCCGACGTTCGGGAACCCGACGATCGCGACGGTGCCTTCGAGCTTGAGGGCGGTGCTGCTCACAGCGGTGGTGTCACGCCGGCCGGCCGGCCCTGTGCGTGGATCTCCGCGAGCCAGTCGAAGAGCACGTTGATGCGCCGCTCGATCTCAACCGTCGCTTCCTTGTAGCCGCGGCCGCCCTTGGGCAGCCCCTCCAAGCGCACAGGCTCGCCGAAGGCGATCGAGCACGGGGCGAAGTTGCCGATCTTCCAGAACTGCGTGCCGTAGATCGCGATCGGGATCACAGGCACGTCTTCCTGCAACGCCACCATCGCGGCGCCCGGCTGGGCGTGGCCGGGCCGCCCCAGCTTGAGGCGCGTGCCCTCGACGAAGAGCCCGACCACGCCGCCGTTGCGCGCCGTCTCGCGCATCATCCGCACGGCGTCGCGGTCGGACGCGCCTCGCCGGACCGCGATCGTGCCGTGCCAGCGCAGGAAGCGGCCAAGCCCGGGGAAGAGCGCGGCCTCGGCCTTCGCGACGAAGCTGACATTGCGCGGTGAGAGCGCGCCGACGAGCGGGATGTCGATCCAATGCATGTGGTTGACCGCGTAGACGAGCCCGCCGGCGGCCGGAACGCGCTCGCGCCCGTAGGCGCGCGCACGCGTGAACAAGCGCGCCGGCCAGCCCATGTAGCGGCGGCCGAGCGCCCACGTGAAGTCCTGAGTCGTCACGACTTCGCGAGCGACCGCGTGCGGATCAGTTCTTCGATCCGCGACACGACGTCGTCGACCTCGAGGTCGGTCGTGTCGATCAGCTCCGCATCCTCTGCGGGCTGCATGCGCACGCGGTCCGATGCGTCGCGCGTGCGCAGGTCGGTGGCAAGCGCGTCCGGTCCGATGTCCGGGCGCTCGGCCTGGCGGCGCGCGGCGCGAATCCCCGGATCGGCATGGAGATAGATCTTCACCTCCGCGTCGGGCGCGACGACCGTGCCGATGTCGCGGCCCTCGATGACCACGTTCCCCTGGTGACCGAGCTCGCGCTGCCGCTCGCGCATCACCTCACGCACCTCGTGGTGGCGCGCGACGACGGGAACCATGCGGTCGATGCGCGACTGCCTGATCGCCGAGCTGACGTCGCAGTTGTCGATGAACACGCGGCCTGCCTCGTCGAACACGACCGGATGCCTGCGCGCGAGCTCGCCGATCGCGTCGCCCTCGGCGAGCGGCAGCGCCTCGCGCATCGCGAGCCAGGTCAGGGCGCGATACATCGCCCCCGTGTCGAGGTAGCTGAAGCCCAGCCGCTCCGCGAGCTTGCGGGCAACCGTGCTCTTGCCGGCTCCGGCCGGTCCGTCAATGGCAACGATCATCGGTGTGTGACTTGCTCCAGGAGGTCGAAGAAGCCCGGGAAGGATATCGCCACCGTGTCCGCGCCCTGCACCTCCACTCCCTCGCGGCTCGCAAGCCCTGCTGTAGCCCCGAGCATGGCGATCCGGTGGTCGCCGCGCGCGTCCACTTTGCCGCCCTTCGGCCGCGTCGGGACGCCGGTCACCGAGAACCCTTCGTCGTGCGCCGTCGCGCGCGCGCCGATCGCGCGCAACGCGTCGACCACCGCCTCGATCCGGTCGGTCTCCTTGTGGCGCAGCTCGCCGGCGCCGTAGACCCAGCTCTCGCCGCGCGCCTGCGACGCGAGCAACGCGAAGAGCGGCAGCTCGTCAACGAGCAGCGGCACCTCGTTCGAGTGGATCGTCGTCGCGGTCAGCTCGGCGGCGCGCACCTCGAGGTCGCCGACCTGCTCTCCTCCGATCCGGCGGCGCTGGAGGACACCGACGCGGCCGCCCATCCGCTCGAGCACGTCGAGCAGCCCGGTGCGGCGCGGGTTGAGGCTGACGTCGTGGATCGTGATGCGCGACTCGGGGATCAGCGTCGCCGCAGCGATGAACGGCGCGGCCGACGAGAAGTCGCCCGGCACCTCGACCGCCCCGAGGCTCAGGCGCTCGGGCGGGTCGACGCTCACCGAGCTCGGGCGGATGCTCACCTGCACACCCGCGTCCTTCAGCATCAACTCGGTGTGATCGCGCGTCGGCGCGGGCTCGACGACGGTCGTCCGCCCCTTGGCGCCGAGCCCGGCCAGCAGGATCGCCGACTTGACCTGGGCGCTCGCGACCGGCAGCTCGTAGTCGATCGCCTCGAGCGACGCGCCGGTGATCGAGAGCGGCAGGTGCCCGTCGGTCGTCTCGATCTGCGCGCCCATGCGCCGCAGCGGCTCGGCGACGCGCTCCATCGGGCGCGCCGAGAGCGACTCGTCGCCGGTGAGCGTGAAGCTTCCGTTCTGGAACGCGAGCAGCCCGACGATCAGCCGCGCGAGCGTGCCCGCGTTGCCGCAGTCGATGGACGCGGGCTGCAGCCCGCGCAAGCCGACGCCGTGCACGGTGAGGAGGTCGCCGTCGTCATCGACCTGTACGCCGAGCGCGCGCACCGCGGCGAGCGTCGAAGCTGTGTCGCCGGAGCGACCGAAGCCGCGCACGACCGTGTCGCCGTCCGAGACGGCGCCGAGCANNTGCGACTCGAGCATCGTCGCGGCGCGCTGCGCCTCGCCTTCGCCCTCGACGAGCAGCGTCAGCGTGCCGCCGCGCTCGGGCGAGACGTGATGCAGCTCGAAGTCCTCGATGTTGATCCGCTCCGCGCCGAGCGCCTGCGTGATCCCGGCGAGCACGCCGGGGCGGTCGGGCACGTGCACGCGCAGGCGCTGCAGCGAGCCGGGATCCGGGTACTCGCGCTCGAGCATGCGGCGCCGGTTGCGCGAAGCCTCGCCGATCCAGCGCGCCAGGAAGCCCGCGTCGCCCTGGTCGAGCGCGGCCTCGACCTGCTCGATCAGGCGCCGGTGCTCGGCGAGCGCGCCACGAATCGCGCCGGCGTTGTCGAGGAAGATGTCGACCCAGATGCGCGGGTTCGCGCCCGCGATGCGCGTCATGTCGCGTAGCGAGCCGCCGGCGTGGGCGAGCGGCTCGTGCCCGTCGACGCGCGAGGCGCCGGTCTGGTTCGCGACGATGTTCGCGAGCACGTGCGGCACGTGGCTCGTCATCGCGACGATCCGGTCGTGGGCGTCGGCGTCGATCGCAACGGGTGTCGCGCCGAGGTCGGAAACGAAGCCGTGCACGAGCCGGTGGCGCGCGGGATCCGTGCGCGCGACCGGGGTGAGGAACCAGGTCGCGCCTTCGAAGAGGCCGGCGCTGGCGTTCTCGGCCCCCCGCGACTCGGAGCCGGAGATCGGATGACCGCCGACGAAGCGCGGCGAGCCGTCCGCGGCCCGGACGACCGACGCCTTGGTCGAGCCGACGTCGGTGACGGTCGCCTCGCCGCTCGCCTCGAGCACGGCGGCCACGGTGGCGGGCAGTTGCGCGATCGGAGCGGCGACGACCACGAGCTCGACGTCGCGTACCGCGTCCTCGAGGCTCGAGGCGGCCTGAACGGCGCCGCGCGCGACCGCACCGGCGAGCGCCCCAGGATCGGGGTCCCAGCCGACGACGTCGTCGCCCCGCCGCTGCGCGGCGAGCGCGACCGAAGCGCCCATCAGCCCGGTGCCGACGATTGCGATCCGCATCAGCGCGGCGCGCGCATCAGCTCGGCCAGGCGGAACGCGAGGTCGAGCGACTGGCGGGCGTTGAGGCGCGGGTCGAGCAGGGTCTGATAGCGCGATCCGAGGTGCTCCTCGAGCACGTCGTCCGCGCCGCCGAGGCATTCGGTGACGTCCTCGCCGGTGAACTCGAGGTGCACGCCGCCGGGCCAGACGCCGACCTCCCAGCACGCGTTGAAGAAGCCTTCGAGCTCGGCCATGATCGTGTCGAAGCGGCGCGTCTTGACGCCGGTTGCGGTGAGGATCCCGTTTCCGTGCATCGGGTCGGAGGCCCACAGGATCGGATGCCCTTCATCCCGGACGGCACGCAGCAGCGGTGGCAGCAGCTCGCCCACGCGCTCGGCGCCCATCCGCGCGTAGTAGGTGAGCCGCCCCGGGACGCGCAGCGGATTGAGCCGTTCGGCGAGCTCGACAACCTCGGCCGGCGTCGCGTTCGGCCCGATCTTGACGCCGATCGGGTTGTGCACGCCGGAGAAGAACTCGACGTGTGCGCCGTCCGGCTGGCGCGTGCGCTCGCCGATCCAGAGCAGGTGCGCGGAGCAGTCGTACCAATCGCCCGTGATCGAGTCCCGGCGGGTCAGCCCTTCCTCGTAGTCGAGCAGGAG
>PLDP01000235.1 GCA_003136795.1 Actinomycetota bacterium | reverse complement strand
CGGATCCTCGCCTCCGTTGAGGCGTCGACCGAGGCGGTCGCGTCGTCGAGGATCAGGATGCGCGGATCGACGACGAGCGCGCGTGCGATCGCCACGCGCTGGCGCTGACCGCCCGAGAGGGTGATGCCGCGCTCGCCGATCACCGTGTCGTAGCCCTCCGGCAGCGCCTCGACGAACTCGTGCGCCTGCGCGAGCCGCGCGGCGCGCTCGATCTCTTCGTCTGTCGTCTCAGGGCGGCCGAAGGCGATGTTCTCGCGGACGGTCGCCGAGAAGAGGAAGGGATCCTGCGCGATCACGCCGATCTCACGCCGCAGCGACGCGAGCGTCACCGTGCGAACGTCGGCGCCGTCGATCGACACCGAGCCCACCTGGACGTCGTAGAAGCGAGGAACGAGCGAGGCGAGGCTCGTCTTGCCGGCTCCGGTGTGGCCGATCAGCGCGACGATCTTCCCCGGCTCGAGCTCCAGGTCGATGGCACTCAGCACCGGGCGGTCGGGGTCGTAGCCGAAGGTGACGTGATTGAACGTCACGCGGCCGGGGCCTGGTGGGAGCTCGGCCGCGCCGGGCTCGTCGCCGATCTCCTCCGGCTCGTCGATCACCTGGAAGATGCGCTCGCCCGAAGCGGTCGCGCGCTGCGCCTGGCCGATCCACATGCCGAGGGAGCGCAGCGGCATGACGAGCATCGCCAGGTAGAGGTTGAAGCGCACGAAGCCGCCGACCGACAGGGTGCCGCTCGCGACCAGGCGTCCCCCGATCAGGAGGATCGCGGCCTGCGAGAGGAGCGGCAGGAAGCTGAGCATCGGCACGTAGAACGCGCGCTGGCGGTTCGCCTTGACGCTGAGCGCGAACACCTCCTCGGAGCGGCGCTCGAACTTCAGCTGCTCGGCCGCCTCCTGCGCGAACGACTTCACGACGTGGACGCCGACGATGTTCTCCTCCGCCACGGTCGCGACGTCGGCCATCTTCTGCTGCACGTCGCGGAGCAGCGGATGCGACACATGGCTGTAGCGATACGCGACGGCGATCAAAAACGGAGCGATCGCCAGAGAGATCAGCGCGAGCTTCCAGTCGATGAAGAAGACGACCAGCCCGACGCCGACGATCGTGAAGAGGTTCTGGAAGAAGAAGATGAGGCCGTAGCCGAGGAAGAAGCGCACGGCCTGCAGGTCGACCGTGGCACGACTCATCAGCTGTCCGGTCTGATGCCGGTCGTAGAAGCCGAACGAGAGGCGGACGAGCTTCGCGTACACGGCGGTGCGCATGTCGAGCTCGACGTCGAGCGCCTGCTTGCCGGCGATCAGCCGGCGGCCGGCCATCATGGCCGCCCGCGCGGCGCCGAGCGCGAGAATCGCGCCGACGAGCCACGGGATCCGTCCTCCCTGGTGCTTCGTCAGCACCTCGGCGACCGAGCCCGTGAGATAGACGCCGATGAGCGCAGCCGCCTGCGAGCCGACGGCGAGCATGATCGAAATTGTCATCGACCGCTTGTAGGGATGGAGAAACCCGAGCAGCCGGACGAACGTCGTGCGATAGCGAGGCGCTTGGGTCACCCATTGAGGGTACCGGGCGTCAGAGATGTGCCAGTTCGGCGCGAATCAGCTCGGCGGCGCCGGCAACGCGCGCCCGGTTCTCCGGCAGGTTGAGCCAGCTCGAGGCGCCGGAGGGATGCGGCAGCGGGATCGCGACCGCACCGCCGAGCTCGTAGCGCACGCCGACGCTCTCGCCGACGCTGCGCACGCCGAGCAGCCGCCGAGCTGCGAGACCGCCGACGGTGACGACGACGCGTGGCTTCAGCAGCCGCAGCTCTTCGTCGCGCCAGCGCTCGCAGAGGCGCTGTTCCTGCGGCGACGGCGTGCGGTCGCCGCGCCCCGACGCAGCCCGCCCGGGGTAGCAGCGGGTCACCGACGCGCAATAGAAGGTGGCGTAGAACTCGTCTTCGTCGAGGTCGAGCCAGCGCCGCAGCGTCTTGCCCGCACGGCCGCGCCACGGCCGGCGCTCCTCGCCCTCGACGATGCCGGGCGCCTGGCCGAACAGGAAGGCGCGCTGCCCCGCGCCCGGAGCGATCACGGGCAGCGACTCGAGCGGATAGCCGGCTTCGATGCAGGCGCGGCAGGTCGACTGGCCGCGCTTCAGCGCCGCGATCGAGCGATACATCACGCTTCGGTGCGGACGACCACGAACCAGCGGCCCGCGTGCAGCACCTCGCCGTCCACCTCGCGCGCCAACGTCTCCGGCTCGAAGACCCGCTTGAAGACCGGCCAGCGCGATCCGTCCCTCAGCACGCGCTCTTCCCATCGCTCGAGTGGGTCGTCCGGCCCGGGCCGGCTGCCGAAGACGATCAACTCCGGAGCGACGCGCCGGGCCTCGGCGAGGAAGCGCAGCCGTTGGGGCTCCTCGAGGTGGCAGTAGAAGTAGCTCGTGTGCACGCGAGCGAAGCTGTCGTCCGGGAACGGGAGCGCGAGCGCGTCGCCGAGCACGAAATCGGCGTGGGGAAGGCGCTCGCGGGCGATCGCGATCATCGACGCGCTCTGGTCGAGGCCGACGACCTGACCGGGCAGATGACGCGTGATGAACCCGGTGCCGCAGGCGACGTCGAGCGTGCGCACCGGCGGGAGCGCCCCGAGCAGCGCGGCGACCTCTGCGAGCTCGGCCTCCCAGCCGGGCCGCTCACGGCCTGCGAAGAGACCGCGGCCGAGCCACCAGTCGTCGTATTCCGGCGCCCGCCGGTCGTAGTACTCCTTCACGGCTCCTAGAGTACGAACTGTGCTGCTGCTCGAGTCGGTTCCGAACTTCAGCGAAGGCCGCGACGCCGCGACGATCGACGCGCTCGGCGCCGCGCTCGGAGCACACGCGCGCCTGCTCGACGTGCACGCCGACGCCGACCACAACCGCTCGGTGTTCACGATCGTCGGAACGGAGGCGCAGCTCGCCGCCGGGCTGCTCGCCGGAATCGCGGTCGCGCTCGAGCGGATCGACGTGCGCGTGCACGAGGGGGCGCATCCGCGCATCGGCGCCGCCGACGTCGTGCCGATCGTGCCGCTCCGGCCTGACGACCTCGAGCGCGCGCGCAGCGCAGCGCAGGCGATCGGCGAGCGGATCGGCGCCGAGCTCGGCCTGCCGGTGTTCATGTACGCGCCGCCGGAGCGCGGGCCGGCCTTCTACCGGCGCGGCGGTCCCGAAGGGCTGCAAAAGCGGATCGACGACGGCGAGCTCGCGCCCGACTACGGGCCTGCGCGGCTGCATGCGACAGCCGGCGGCGTGATCGTGGGCGCGCGCAGGCCCCTGATCGCCTTCAACGTCAATCTCCGCGGGGACATCGCGGTGGCGCGGGCGATCGCGGCCGTGGTGCGCGAAGCGGGCGGCGGGTTCCCAGGCGTGCGTGCGCTCGGTCTGGAGCTGCCGCGGGCCGGGCTCGTGCAGGTGTCGATGAACGTCGAGGACTGGGAGGCAGCCGCGCTGCACGAGATCGTGGCGCGCGTCGATGCAGAGGCGCGTGCGCGTGGCGCAGAGGTCGTCGGGTCTGAGCTCGTGGGCCTGATGCCGGCCGGCGCGGCAGCGGCCGCCGCGGGCGCGCTGCTCAGGATCGACGGCTTCGACGCGTCGCGCGTGCTCGAGCTTCGCCTCTTGGACTCGGGACTAGACTCGGGCACGTGACCGCGACGCACGCGCTGACGGGCGACGATCTTTCCCTCGACGACGTCTGGGCCGTCGCAGTCGAGGGGCGACCGGCGGCGGCGCTCTCAGACGAGGCGCGCGGGCGCATGCGTGCGGCGCGTGCCGTTGTCGAGGCGGTCGCGCACGGAGCGCACGAGCACACCTACGGCGTGAACACCGGCTTCGGCCGGTTCGTCTCCAAGTCCATTCCGGAGGAGCTGACCGAGGAGCTGCAGCTGCGCCTGCTTCGCTCGCACGCGTGCGGTGTCGGCGAGCCGTATCCCGACGCGGTCGTCCGCGCGGCGATGCTGCTGCGCGCGAACGCACTCGCGAAGGGCAACTCGGGCGCGCGCGTCGAGACGGTCGAGCTGCTGCTCGAGTGCCTGAACCGCGGCGTTCTGCCCTACGTGCCCGCGCGCGGCTCCGTCGGTGCCTCCGGCGATCTCGCGCCGCTCGCGCATCTCGCCCTGCCGCTCGTCGGCGAAGGGCGGGCGTGGTGGGAGGGAGAGCTGCTCGACGGCGGCGACGCGCTCGCACGGGCGGGCCTCGAGCAGGTGCGCCTGGTTGCAAAGGAAGGTCTCTCCCTGATCAACGGGACGCAGTTCATGGCGGCGCAGGGCGCGCTCGAGCTCGTGCGCGCATGGCGCCTCAGCCGCGTTGCCGACTGCGCGTGCGCGCTCTCGCTCGAGGCGTTGCAAGGGTCGCGCAACTCGTTCATCCCGCAGGTGCACGCCTTGCGCCCGTTGCGCGGGCAGGCGGCGTCGGCGCGGAACGTGCTGCGACTGCTCGAAGACTCGGCGATCAGCGAGTCGCATCGCTGGTGCGACAAGGTGCAGGACGCGTACTCGCTTCGCTGCGCGCCTCAAGTGCATGGAGCCTCACGCGACCTACTCGATTACGTCGACTACACGTTGACGACCGAGCTGAACTCGGCAACCGACAATCCACTCGTGCTGGTCGACGACGGGATGCTCGTGTCGTCCGGCAACTTCCACGGCCAACCGCTNNTTCCTGACGACGGACGGCGGGCTGAACTCCGGTTTCATGATCCCGCAGTACGTCGCGGCGTCGCTCGTCTCCGAGAACAAGTCGTTGTGCCATCCCGCGTCGGTCGACTCGATCCCGACGAGCGCCGGACAGGAGGATCATGTGTCGATGGGCAACGCCTCGGCGCTCAAAGCGTGGCAGGTCGTCGCGAACTCGGAGCGCGCTCTCGCGATCGAGCTGCTCGCCGCAGCGCAGGCGATCGAGTTCCTGGCGCCCCTCGAGCCCGGGCGTGGAGGTCGCGCGACGCACGCCTTCGTCCGGTCGCTGTCGCCGCGCCTGCGCGACGACCGGTCGCTCGGGCTCGACATTGAAGCGGTCGCAGACGCGATTCGCGACGGCTCGCTGCTCGCCGCGGTCGAGTCGGAGGTGGGTGAGCTCGAATGAGCCGTAGGCTCGACGGAGGCTCTGCCGGCGTAGGCTCGACGGAGCCGGCCACGAGCGAAGGCGTCGGCTTGGCCGACGCCGGAGCGGACCCGGAGCGGAGGCGCCGGCTTGGCCGGCGCCGGGAGCGGGAATGAGCCGTAGGCTGCAATGGGGGCTTCCCGAGACGCCAACGCCGGCGCATCCCTACCGCGACACGCTGATCCTCTACAGCGTGCTCGCAATCCTGCTCGTCGTCGTCGCGTGGGCGACCGGCGGTCCGGTTGGCAATGCGGCGATCATCGCTGTCTTCTTCTTCGTGGTCGCGTCGGTGTGGAGCCTCTCCCGCTGGCGCACCCGGCTGCGCGCCGAGGCCCGGCGCAACCGCGACGTGGACCTGTGACGGTCGCCCAGTCCTTGGACGCGCTCGTCGAATCTCTGTGCGGCGATCTCTCCTCGATTCGCGCGCCGCACGGATCGGAGCTGAATGCTCGGTCCTGGTCGACGGAGGCGCCGCTGCGCATGCTGCTCAACAATCTCGACGCCGACGTCGCCGAACGTCCCGAGGATCTCGTCGTCTACGGCGGCAGCGGNNGAGACGCTGCTCGTCCAGTCCGGCAAGCCCGTGGCGGTGTTTCGGACGACGACGCAATCGCCGCGTGTCCTGATCGCCAACTCGCTCCTCGTTCCGAAGTGGGCGACGTGGGACGAGTTCCGGCGCCTCGAGGCGGAAGGGCTGACGATGTTCGGCCAGATGACGGCCGGCTCGTGGATCTACATCGGCACGCAGGGAATTCTGCAGGGCACCTACCAAACGTTCGCCGCGGCCGGCCAGAAGCACTTCGGGTCGCCGTCACTTGCCGGGCGCACGATCCTCACGGCCGGGCTCGGGGGCATGGGCGGCGCCCAGCCGCTGGCCGCGACCCTCGCCGGCGGCGCGATTCTCTGCGTCGAGGTCGACCAGTCGCGCATCGACCGTCGGCTGGAGACGCGGTATCTCGACGAGGCGACCGACTCGCTGGACGACGCGCTCGCGCGCGTGCGCGCGGCGGCGCGCGACGGTCGAGCACTCTCGGTCGGGCTGCTCGGGAACGCCGCCGACGTCGTGCCGGAGCTCGCGCGACGCGGCGAGCACTTCGACTTCGTCACGGATCAGACCGCGGCGCACGATCCGCTGACCGGGTACGTGCCGCGCGGGCTCTCGGTTGCCGAGGCCGCTGCGCTGCGCGCCTCCGATCCGGACGAGCTGATCCGGCGTGCCAGGGAGTCGATCGCCGTGCACGTCGAAGGGATGCTCGAGTACGTCCGGGCCGGGAGCTACGTTTTCGATTATGGCAACAACTTGCGAGGTGAGGCCAGGGACGCAGGCGTAGCGGAGGCCTTCTCATACCCGGGCTTCGTCCCGGCCTATATCCGGCCGCTCTTCTGTCGCGGGATCGGGCCGTTTCGCTGGGCAGCACTGTCCGGGGACCCGGCCGACATCGCCGTGATCGATGAGGCGCTGCGCGAGCTCTTCCCCGGAGACGAGCTTCTGCAGCAATGGCTTGCGCTCGCGCCCGAGCGCGTTGCCTTCCAGGGCCTGCCGGCACGCATCTGCTGGCTCGGGTTCGGCGACCGCGCGAAGGCGGGGCTCGCGATCAACGAGCTCGTGCGCGCGGGACGCGTCAAGGCGCCGGTGGTGATCGGGCGGGATCACCTCGACGCGGGCTCGGTCGCATCGCCCTACCGCGAGACGGAGGCGATGCGTGACGGCTCGGACGCGATCGCCGACTGGCCGATCCTGAACGCGCTCGTCAACGTGGCGGCGGGCGCCACCTGGGTCAGCGTCCATCACGGCGGCGGCGTCGGCATCGGCCTCTCGATCCACGCGGGCATGGTCGTGCTCGCCGACGGCACGGCCGAGGCTGCCGAGCGCCTCGGGCGCGTGCTCACCACCGATCCGGGGATGGGCGTGGTGCGGCATCTCGACGCCGGCTATCCGGAGGCGGAAGCCGCGGCGCGCGAGCACGGCCTGTCGACGCCGATGTTCGACGCCTAGTCGCATGCCGCGGCTGCTCGTGCGCGATCTGGCGCAGCTTGCGACGCCGGCTGCGGGCACGACACCGCGTCGCGGTGCGGAGCTCGCTGCCGTCGAGGTCGTCGACGACGCGTTCGTGCTCTGCGCGGGCGACCGCATCGAGGCGGTGGGGCGGATGCGCGATCTGCCGGTGCTCGACGGCGAGCTCGAGGAGCTGGACGGGCGTGGGCTCTGCGCGGTCCCCGGCCTCGTCGACTGCCACATGCACCCCGCCTGGGGCGGTGACCGGGTGGACGAGTTCTCGCTGCGCGCCGCCGGCGCGGGCTACGAAGAGCTGCACGCGGCCGGCGGCGGGATCCTCTCGACCGTGCAGGCGACGCGCGCGCTCGGCGCCGACGGCCTGCGCGAGCGGGTCGAGCGCCATGCCGGCTGGCTGCTCGCCCACGGAA
>PLDP01000090.1 GCA_003136795.1 Actinomycetota bacterium | reverse complement strand
AGCGCCGGCGAGAGGAAGCCCCGCAGAAGCGTCTCGGACTCCTCGTTGCTGAACGTCTCGCGCGTTTGCTTGTCCTTGACGAGCTCGAGCGCGTACAGGTAGCCGGTGCCGCGCACGTCACCGACGATGTCGAGGTCGAGCAGCGTCTCGAGCTGCGCGCGAAAGTCGTCCTGTGTCTCCGCGACGTGCTCGACGATCTTTTCGCGCTGCATGATCTCGAGGTTCTTCAGCGCGATCGCACAGCCGACGGGATGGCCGCCGAAGGTGATCCCGTGCGCGTACATCGCGGTCTCGGTCTTGAATGCGTCGGCGACCTTGTCGGCGATCAGAACCGCGCCGATTGCTGCGTAGCTCGACGAGAGGCCCTTCGCGCACGTGATCAGGTCGGGCTTGATGTCGTACCGCTCGCTCGCGAACCACGCGCCCGTGCGGCCGAATCCCGTGATCACCTCGTCGGCGCAGAGGAGGATGCCGTGCCGGTCGCAGATCTCGCGCACGCCCTGGAAGTAGCCGGCCGGCGGGGTGAACGAGCCGCCCGCGTTCTGCACCGGCTCGAAGATCACCATCGCGACCGTCTCGGGGCCCGCCTGCTCGATCGACTCCTCGAGGTCGGTGAGCAGGAACTGCGTGAACTCGGCCTCGGTCTCGTCGGCAGGGCGGTGGTAGCGATTCGTGTTGCGCACGTGCACGACATCGGGCACGAGCGGCTCGAACGGCGTGCGCAGCGCGGGGATGCCGTTGATCGAGAGAGCGCCCATCGTCGTGCCGTGGTAGGCGGTGCGGCGTGAGACGGCCTTCCAACGGCGTTCGCCGCGCGCCATGTGGTACTGCCGCGCCATCTTCCAGGCGGACTCGACCGCTTCCGAGCCCCCGGAGACGAAGAACGCTCGGTTGATGTGCGCCGGCGCGAGGCGCGCGAGCTCGTGCGCGAGCTCGATCGCGCGCGGGTGCGCGTACGACCAGTTGGTGTAGAAGGGCAGCTCGCGCATCTGCTCGAGCGCCGCCTGCCCGATCTCCTCGCCGTACGAGTAGCCGATGTTCACGGAGAAGAGCCCGGCGAGCGCGTCGAGGTAGCGCTTCCCCTCGTCGTCCCAGAGGTAGCAGCCCTCGCCGCGCACGATCACCGGCGGCTCATAGCCGTGCATGCGCGTGAAGTGCAACCACAGGTGGTCGCGCGCAGCCGCGCGGAGGTCGGTCACCGGCACCGCGCGAGCATACGGCCTATGCACCTATTCAGCTAGAGGATCCCGTGGTCCAGCACCCGCTCCGGCTTGATCCGCACGATCACGCGATCGACCGGCGTGTGAAAGTCCTTTCCGTCGTAGCGGCGCGAGAGCTCGTGGATGTGCTCGTTCGCGCCCTCGTCCACGAGCTCGACCGGCCCCTCGACCTCGAAGTACTTGTACGGGTCCTCGTTGTCCCAGACACTGATCGAGACACGCGGGTTCACGCGCAGGTTGCGGCCCTTCGCGCGCTTGTTGGTCGTGTTGACGAGAACGTTCGCGCCGTCGGTGTCGACCCAGACCACGCTCGTTTGGGGCCGCCCGCTCTCGCCGACCGTGGCCAGCACGCCGAAGTTGTGCCCCTTCAGGAGCTCGATATGTCTTTCGCTCAGGGCGCTCATTTGACCGTCGTCGGGATGTTCGTGATCTTGCCGCTCACGATCTCCTGCTTGATCTGAGCGACCTTCGCCGCGATGCCCGCGGGCGTCTTCGACGAGAACTTACCGATGCCGACACCGCCGATGTCGAGGCCGTAGACGGAATCCGTCCCGCCCTTGAACTTGCCGGCCTTGGCGTCCCGGATCGAGTCGTAGACCGCTGTGTCCACGCGCTTCAGGGCCGAGGTGAGGACGTAGGTGCCGAGATAGCCCTGATCGGCGTCCACGCCCACGCCCCAGACGTTGTTCTCCTTCGCGGCGTCCAGCGCGCCGAGCCCGCAGCCGCCCGCGACCTGGAAGACGACGACGGAGCCGGCCGCGATCTGGTTCAGCGCGACCTCCTTGCACTTGGCCTGGTTCTCGAAGTCCTGCGAGTAGCCGTTCAGTGTCTGGATGCCCGGGTCGGCGGCCTTCGCGCCGGCCTGGAAGCCCGCGATGTAGCGATCGACCGGCGGCTGCTTCTCGCCGCCGACGGACGAGACCGCGTGCCCCCCGCGCTGCTTGGCGGCGAGGCCGGCCGCGTAGCCTGCGAGATACCCGGCTTCCTGCTCCTTGAAGAGGAGCCCCTGGACGTTCTTCAGGCCGCCTTCGTCGGCGTTCGAGACGTCGACGATCGCGAAGTGCGTCTTCGGGAACTGCTTGGCGACTGCCTTCATCGCGTCGATCTCGGTGAAGCCGACCCCGATCACAAGGTTGTAGCCCTGTTGCGCCAGCTTGCTGAGGTTCGGGATGTAGTCGGCCGGCGACGCCGACTGCACGACGCGCGTCTGCACGCCGAGGTCCTTGGCCGCCTTCAGCAGCCCGGCGTAGGCAAGGTGGTTGAAGCTGCGGTCGTTCAGGCCGCCGATGTCGGTGCTGAGCCCGACCTTGAAGCTCGTCTTCGCCGAGGTGGTCAATGGGGTCGTCGCGTGCTTCGTCGAGCCGCACGCCGTCGCGGCGAGGGCGAGCACAAGGAGCAATGGGATCAAGCTCTTCAACACGGGCCTCCGAGGGGGGTTTTAGACTGTGGGACGAAAACTATGACCGATTCTACTTCGCACACCGTGCTCGGCGTTGCCCTTCGTGCGCGGGGCCCGCACCTCGAGGTGCTGCTCGCGGGCGGCCGGCTGCCGGAAGCGCGTGTCGGCGCACGCGAGCCGCTCGCCGCCGCACTCGCCCGGGCGCTCGACGTGGCGCCGCTCGCGCACATCGAACAGCTCGAGACGCGGAGGTTGCGGGACGGCCGGCTCGCGACGGCGTACCTCGGTCTCGCTCCCACCGATGCTCCCCTCGACGGCGACTGGCGCTCGGAGCTCGCGCTGACGCCCGACCACGCGGAGCTCGTCGCGGCAGCGCACGGGCGCTTGCGCGCGAAGCTCTCGTACACAAATGTCGGCTTCGCGCTCGCGCCCGCGACGTTCACCATCTCCGAGCTGCGCGAGATCTACGTCGCAGCGCTCGGGCACGACGTGTCGGCGACGAACCTGCAGCGTGTGCTCGTCCGCCGCGGCGAGCTGGAGCGGGTCGAGGGCCTCCGGCCCCCGGGCCGCGCGGGCGGGCGCCCGGCGGCCCTGTTCCGCTTCGCGTCGAAGCACCTCGAGGTGACCGACGAGTTCGCCGCCCTCCGGCCCCCGCACCGCTGATCGTCAGTTCGGGACGTGTCCTACCTCAGAGGTAGGACACGTCCGGAGCAGACACGTCGGCGAGGAGCTCGCGCCAGCGGCTGAAGAAGATTTGATGCGTGTCGTCGGTCAGCCGCAGCGTCGTGTTCGGCAGGCGCTCCTCGTAGACGCGCGCAATCGAGGGCGGACAGACGACGTCCCGCCGCCCCCACCAGAGCGTGACGGGCGCGCGCACGTCCGCGAGGTCGAAGCCCCACGGCCGGCCGAGATAGGCAAGCTCACGCGCGAGCCACAGCCCGCCGTGGCGGAACGACTCGACGCGGCCGCGCGCATAGGCGTCGTCCGTGACGGGGTCGCCGGTCGGCTGCGGCGGGCGCTTCCCCCAGTGCTCGAGCGCGCGTGCGGCGACGCGCGGAGCGATACGCGCAACGCGCATGACGCGACGAACGTCCCCGGGAAGCGCGTCGAGGCCGTCGGGCGGAGGCATCGACGCGACGAGCGCCACCCGGCTCACCCGCTCCGGCGCCACCGCCGCGAGCGCAAGCGCGTGCGGGCCCCCGGACGACCAGCCGATCGCGCCGAACCGCTCGACGTCGAACGTCGCGACGAACCGCTCAGCCCAGTCACGCAGCGTCCCAAAGCGCTCCACCCGGCCGCAGCGGTCGACGGCGAGCAGGCGCACGCCGAGCTCGGCCGCGATGCGATCGTCGGGAGGCCGCGAGAGGCGCGAGTCACCGCCGCCGTGCAGATAGACGACGGGCACGCCGTTCGGGTCGCCGACGTCGTCGACGATCACGCGAGCCGCTTCACGAGCAGGACGCGCATCTCGCCGCGCCCGTCATAGTCGTCGTCGACCCGCTCGACCTCGAAGCCGAGTGCACGGTGAAACGCAACCGAGCCCTCGTTGACGGGGGACGTGACGGCGCGCACGATCGTCCTCGGCGCAACCGCCTCGAAGAACCGCTCGTACAGCGCTCGTGCGATCCCCGCGCCCCGCCGCTCGGGGTCGACGCCGACGAAGTGGATGTACGCCTCATCGTCGTACGTCTGCGAGCGAAAGCCGCACAGGAAACCCACGATCGCGCCCTCGTCCTCCAGCACGAACGACGTGTCGCGGAAGTGGACGAAGAAGAGCTTCGGGAGCATCGCGGCCATCGGCCTGCCTCCCCACCATTGATCGACGACGCCGATCACCGAGGCGTAATCCGACGGGTCGGCCTGGCGGATGTGCATAGGGTGAGCGTAATGCGCATGCTCGTCCTCGGCGGGACGCAGTTCCTCGGCCGTCACGTCGTCGACGCGGCGCTCGACCACGGCCACGACGTGACGCTGTTCAACCGCGGCCAAACGCGGCCCGAGCTCTTCCCGGGCGTCGAGAAGCTGCGCGGCGACCGTGACGGCGATCTCGGAGCGCTGCACGGACGCGACTTCGACGCGGTCGTCGACACGAGCGGCTACGTGCCGCGCGTCGTCCGCGAGACGATCGACGCGCTCGGCGACGTCGGCCACTACACCTTCGTCTCTTCGGTCTCCGTCTACGCGAGCCTCGCGACGCCGCCCACCGAGCAGTCGCCGCTCGCGCAGCTGCGCGAACCGACAGAGGAGTGGCGCGAGGCCTACGGCGAGCTGAAGGCGCTCTGCGAGGACGTCGTCCGCGAGCGGTTCCCCGCTGCGTTCGTCCCGCGCCCCGGGCTGATCGTCGGGCCATGGGACCCGACCGGCCGCTTCACCTACTGGCCGCAGCGCATCGCCGAGGGCGGCCGCGTGCTCGTGCCCGCGCCGCCGAGCGCCGCCGCGCAGGTGATCGACGCGCGCGATCTCGCCAACTGGATCGTCCGCGCCGCCGAAGCCGGGACCGCGGGCACCTTCAACGCCGTCGATCGCCCGACGACGCGCGAGCGCCTGTTCGAGACCTGCCGTCGCGTCGCAGCGAGCGACGCGGAGCTCGTCTGGGTCGACGGCGACTTCCTCGCCGAGCACGACGTCGGCGAGTGGATGGAGCTGCCGCTCTGGCTGCATTCGCCCGAGTACGCCGGGATGCTCTCGGTCGACCCGTCGGCCGCGCTGCGCGCAGGCCTCGAGCCGCGGCCGCTCGAGGAGACGGTGCGCGCGACCCTCGACTGGGCGGCCAGCGGCGAGGCCCCGNNTTCGTCGGGACGTTCGCGCTGATCTTCATCGCGGCCGGCGGCGTCGCGTATGCGCGAACGGCTACCGACCTCGCGCTCGCCAACGGCCTCGTGATCGCCGTGATGGTCTCGTCTTCCAAGACCATCTCGGGCGGATTCATCAACCCCGCGGTCACGCTCGCATTCCTCGTCACGCGCCGGATCTCGCTGCTGCTCGCGGGCTGGTACTGGCTGATGCAGCTCGGCGGGGCGGCGCTCGCCGCGCTCCTCCTGAGCTGGATCCTGCCGAGCGGGCCGGAGAACGCCAGCAACCTCGGCGTGCCCGCGCTCGGCTCGGGGATCGGGGCCGGTGCGGGCGTCGTCTGCGAGGCCGTGCTCACGTTCTTCCTGGTCTGGGTGGTCTTTGCGACCGTGGTCGACCCGCGGGGCGCGTTCCAGCAGATCAGCGGACTCGCGGTCGGCTTCACGATCGCCTTCGGCGTGCTGATGGCCTACGGGCTCACCGGCGGCGCGATGAACCCGGCGCGCGCATTCGGGCCGCAGCTCGTCGGCGACCACTGGTCGCACTGGTGGGTCTGGTACATCGGGCCGTTCGCCGGCGCGGTGATCGCTGCATCGCTGTATGAACTGCTCTACCTGCGGCCTGCGCAGCTGGCGCCCGGCGACGCGGCCATCAGCTAGTTCCGGTAGGTTCCCGCCCCGATGCTCTCGACGATCGCACTCGTCGTCGCCGGCCTGTCGACCGGCAACAAGATCGGGCTCGCAGGCGTCGGCATCGCGTTCGTCGTCTTCGCGCTGATCTCGTCGTTCGTGCTGCCGCGGCGCAACCCCGACTTCCCCGGGCGCGGCCTCGGCTGGTACGTGGCGCTCTGCGTCCTCTTCTTCGTCGCGATGATCTCGGCCGTCCTCTACTTCGACCGCGAGCCGAAGGAAGCGACCGCCGCCACGACGACGACGACGACGACGACCGCGCCCACGGCGACAACGACGGCGCCCGCGACGCAGGGCGACGCGACCGCCGGCAAAGCCGTCTTCGCCTCGGCGGGGTGCAGCGGCTGCCACACGCTGAAGGCCGCCGGCGCAACCGGCACGGTCGGCCCGAACCTCGACCAGCTGAAGCCGCCGCTCGCGCGGATCGTGCTGCAGGTCAACAAGGGCGGCGGTCCGATGCCCGCCTTCAAGGGCAAGCTGACCGACAAGCAGATCCAAGACGTCGCCGCGTTCGTTTACGCGTCGACGCACTCGTCCTAAAACGGCTCCCCGAAAGGACGAAACCCGCCCGGGGGAGGGGCGGGCATCGCCGCAGTCACGTCAGTCGCCGGTTAGTAAATTAGGGGGAGCCAGCACGCCAATCCTCCACGGTCCCCATGCCTTCGGGCATCGCCCGGAAGGGTGAATTTCAGGTCAGCGGAGAAGGAGGGATTCGAACCCTCGAGGCAGGGATTTCCCCACCTAACGCCTTAGCAGGGCGCCGCCTTCAGCCACTCGGCCACTTCTCCGGGCGCGCGCATCCTACCGCAGCCCTTCCGCGCGAAAGCCCGCGCGGCGGCGGGCTTTCGCGAAACGGAGGGAGAGGGATTTGAACCCTCGATGCACCTTTCGACACATACGCGATTTCCAGTCGCGCTCCTTAGACCGCTCGGACACCCCTCCGGGTGAAACGAGCGGAGGGGGAGGGATTTGAACCCTCGATCCGCCTAACGACGGATAACGGTTTTCGAGACCGCCGCATTCGACCGCTCTGCCACCCCTCCGATCGCGCGACAGGGTACCTCGTCCCCGGTCGGGCGGTCAGTCGTGGATGCGGGCGATCACGTCTTCGCGCTTGAGCACGCGAACGCGATGCGACGACCGGGCGAGGCGCACCTCGAAACCGGCGTCGCGCGGGAACAGCACCTTGTCGCCCGGCTCGATCGCGACGACGTCGGGGCCGACCGCGGCGACGATCCCGCTGCGCACCTGGGTGGCCTCGTTCGCGGGCACGATCAGGCCGCTCGGAAGCTCCGACTCGTCGAGCTGCTGGACGACGAGATGGTCGTCCAGTGGTTCGAGCGTCGCGTCGGTGAGTGGCTGCCGTTCCAGCACCGCTTCACGATACTCCGTACGTGCGTGTCGGCCGTCACGACGTCGCGGTCACCAACCCCGACAAGGTGTTCTTTCCCGCACGCGGGCTGACGAAGCTCGATCTGGTCTCGTACTACGTCGGCGCCGCAGAGCTCGCGCTCCCCCACTTGCGCCGGCGGCCGTTCCACATGAAGCGGTTCCCGAACGGGGTCGAACAGGACTTCTTCCACCAGAAGCGCGTGCCTGCGAAGCATCCCGACTACGTCGACGAGGTGTTCGTGCGGTTCCCGAGCGGCCACTCGACCGTCTTCGCGATCGTCGATGACGCGGCGGCGCTCGCCTGGGTCGCAAACCTCGGTTGCATCGAGCTGCACACGTGGCACTCGCGCGTGTCCGCGATCGAGCAGCCCGACTACCTGCTGATCGACCTCGACCCGACGTCGGACGGCCAGTGGCCGTTCGTGCGCGAGATCGCGCTGGTCGTGCGCGACGTGCTCGACGAGCTCGGCCTGCGCTCGTACCCAAAAACATCCGGCGCGACGGGACTGCACATCCTCGCGCCGATCAAGCCGGAGCTCGTGTTCCCCGAGGTGCGGCGGTTCGCAAAGGCCGTTGCGCAGGAGGTCGAGCGGCGCGTCGGCGACCAGGCGATCGCGACNNTCCTTGCGGACGCGCTTCGCCCGGCTGGAGCTCGAGCCTCCTTCAGAATCGTAACTTCGGGACGTGTCCTACCTCTGAGGTAGGACACGTCCCGAACAGACACTCCTGCGCCTAAGAGAAGAGCGCCTCGACACCCGGCGCGTTCGGGTCGCGCACGGGGCGCAGCTCGCGCCACGTGCACTCCGCGGGAGCTTTGTCGTCGCGCCAGCGGATCAGCTTCGTGCCGTGCCGGAAGCGCGAGCCCTGCACCTTGTCGTAGCGGACCTCGACGACGAGCTCGGGTCGCACCGCCGCCTCCTCCAGCTCGCCGGAGCCCCACCGGTTCGGCTCGGAGAACCGCTGGTCGGACGTCTCGTCGAGCAGCGGCAGCACACGCGCTGCCACCTCGGCACGCGTCTTCGCGGCCACCGCGCACGAACCGACGTAGTCGAGCCCGCCGTCGTCGCGATATAGCCCGAGCAGGAGCGTCGCGATCGCGCTGCGGTCGCCCTTCCAGCGCACGCCGGCGACGACACAGTCCGCCGTCTTGTGCTCCTTCACCTTCACGACTCCGTCACGCGAGCCGGGGAGATACGGCACCCCGAGCTTCTTCGCGATCACGCCGTCCAGCCCCAGCGCCTCGAACCGCGCCAGCCACCCGCGCGCCTCCTCGACGTCACGCGTCGCCGGCGACAGGCGGAAGCCTTGGAGTGCCTCGACCCGCGCGCGGCGCTCCTCGAGCGGCAGCTTCCACACGGCCTCGCCGTTCCAGACCAGCATGTCGAAGACGACGAACTCCGCCGGGATCTCCGCCGAGAGCCGGCGGATGCGCGACTCCGCCGGGTGCAGGCGCATCTGCATGGCGTCGAAGTCGAGCGCGCCGTTGCGCGCGATCACGATCTCTCCGTCGAGCGCCGAACGCGGTGGCAGCAGCTCCCCGAGCGGGCGGAGCTCCGGGAAGTAGCGGAGCAGCGGCCGCTCGTTGCGCGACCACATCGCAAGCTCCTTCCCGGCATTCTCGAAGACGCCTCGGAACCCGTCCCACTTCGGCTCGTATTGCCAGCCGTCGCCGACCGGCAGCTCGCGCACGAGCTCGGCCTCCATCGGCGGGAACGGGATGATCGCGGCGGGCACGCGCCGCAAGCCTAGTGAGCGACCAACGGTAGGGTTGGCCCGATGAAGCGCGTCGCCGTCACCGGGATCGGTGCAGTCACCCCGCTCGGGCTCGATGCGGCCTCGACCTGGCGGGCCGCGCTCGCCGGCGAGAGCGGCATCGGCTGGATCTCCACGTTCGACACCGACGGGCTGCCCGTGCGCGTGGCCGGTGAGGTGAAGGACTTCGATCCCAGCCAGGTCGTCTCGGCCAAGGAGGCGCGGAAGCTCGAGCGCAACGTGCTGCTCGGCGTCGCCGCAGGCCGCGAGGCGCTGACCGACTCAGCCCTGAGCGGCTTCGACCCAACCCGCGTCGGCGTCGTGTTCGGGTCGGCGATCGGAGGCGTGCCCGGGCTCCTCGAGCAGGCAGACACGCTGCGCGAGCGCGGGCCCGACCGCGTCTCGCCGAGCTTCCTGCCGAATGTCCTCGTCGACTCCGTCTCGGGCCAGCTCGCGATCTCGCTCGGCATCAAGGGCCCCAACTTCGCGGTCGTCTCAGCCTGTGCAACGGGCTCGCACGCGGTCGGCGAAGCAGCGGAGATGATCAAGCGCGGTGCCGTCGATGCAGTGCTCGCGGGTGGGACCGAGTCGTGCATCGTGCCGCTGATCCTCGCGGGCTTCACGGCGATGCGCGGGCTCGCCGCCGAGGACGAGCATCCGCCCCACGCCTCCCGCCCGTTCGACGCGACCCGCGCCGGCTTCGTGATGTCGGAGGGCGCAGGCGCGCTCCTGCTCGAGGACTGGGAGATCGCCGAGCGCCGCGGCGCGCGGATCTACGCCGAGGTGCTCGGCTACGGCGCCTCGAACGACGCGCACCACATGGCGCAGCCGGAGCCGGAGGCGACGGGCGTCGCCGCGATGATGACNNGTGTCGTCGACGAAGTCGATGATGGGTCACACGTTCGGGGCCGCAGGCGCGATCGAGGCGATCATGTGCGTGCTCGCTCTGCACGACGGCAAGCTGCCGCCGACGATCAACTACCGCGAGCCCGACCCCGTGTGCGATCTCGACTACGTGCCGAACGAGGCCCGCGCCGCGCAGGTCGACGTCGCTCTGTCGAACGCGATGGGCCTCGGCGGCCACAACGGCTGCGTCCTGCTCGGCCGCGCGGCGTAGCTCACAAGGCCTGATAGCCGCGGTGCACGTAGGAGAGCGACGTCGCGGCGTTCCCCTCCTCGATCGACAGGATCTCGCCGACGAAGAACGTGTGGTCGCCCGTGCGCAGCTCGTCGATGGTGCGCGCCGTGAGCCAGCCCGCAGCGTCGGCGAGCAAGCGCGGATCGTCCTCGCGCAGGTCGATGCCGTTCCAGAGGACGAGCGGCGGCACGCTGCGCGCAAAGTGCTGCGCGAGGTGCTCCTGCTCGCCCGAGAGCAGCGACGCCGCCCAGCCGCCCGCGTCGCGCAGCAACTCGTGCAGGGAGGCGGCCTGCGCAACCGAGATGCCGACGAGCGGCGGCTCCAATGAGAGCGAGACGAGCGACGAGACGGTCAGCCCGTGCCTGCGCCCGTCGACTTCGGCGACGACGACCGAAACCCCCGCCGGCCAGCGGCGGAAGAGCGCGCGTTGCTCGGCACCGCGTTCTTGCACGGGGCCGAGCCTAGCTGTGGAAGCTCAGTTCGCCCGGCACTGCTTGTCGTCGAGCAGCGTGATGGCGGCGTTCGCCTGGACGTCAAGCGCCTGGTCGTAGACACCGGGCGCGTCGCCCTCCCACATCACGTCGGGCGTGACGCCCGGGCCTTCGACGGTTGCGCGGTAGGCGCTGCCCTTGCCGGCCGGATGCGCCCCGTGCGGGTTGACGC
>PLDP01000234.1 GCA_003136795.1 Actinomycetota bacterium | reverse complement strand
GCGCTCTGCCTCACGCGCTCGATGACGACCTCGACCGCCGCGACCTTGAGGCCGGTCAGCCGCTCGACTTCGTACGCGACCTGCGAGCGGACGGTCGACGCGACCTCGGCGAGGTTGAGGCCGTGTGCGACGACGATGTGCACCTGGAGGCGAAGCGCGCGTGCGTCGCCGTCGATGCTGATCCCCTCGCGGCGGAAGATGCGCCCGACACGCGTCCCGGACGACAGGCCGACGACGCCGTAGCACCCAAGCGTCCGCTCGGCGACGATCTCGGCGACCGCCTCACGCGTGATCGTAAGCCGGCCGTGCTCCAGGTCCAGGGAAAGGTCATCCGCCACGGCTGCGGATTAGACCCGAAACGGGCCGCGAAGGTTGCTAGATCGCCTTCTGCACTTTGTTGCCTTTGAGGCAACGAGTGCAGACATATGCACGGGCCGGCGAGCCCTTGAGCAGGATCCGGACCTTCTGCAGGTTCGGATCGAAGCGACGCTTCGTGGCGACCATCGAGTGTGAGCGATGGTTGCCGAACGACGGCTTCTTCCCACAGATTGCGCAGATCTTGCTCATAGCGGTCGGCAGTGTAGCGATTACTGCTTGGCGCTTGCCCGAAGCCGCGCGAACAGATCCGCCATTTCGAGGGCCGACCGGACGGCCTCGGCCGCCTTGTGGATCCGAGCCTCCGCCTGCTCGACGGTGTCGACGGTGAGCACGCCGAAGGAGACCGGGACTCCGGTTTCGATGCCGGCGAGCTGGAGCCCCGAGGCGCACTCGGACGCGACGTAGTCGAAATGCGGCGTGTCGCCGCGCACGATCGCGCCGAGCGCCACGATGCAGGCGTAGCGGCGAGTCTTCGCGAGCGCCATCGCGGCGAGCGGCAGCTCGAAGGCTCCCGGCACCGGCATGACGGTGATCGCGTCCTGCGCAACACCTGCCTCGACGAGCGCCTCGAGCGCGCCTTGCAGCATCTTGTTCGTGACGCCGCCGTTGAAGCGCGACACGACGACGCCGACCGAGCGCCGCTTGCCGAGCGGCGTTCCTTCGAGCACCGTGTACCCGTCGGGAACGTCGACCTCTCCGCGCACGTGCTCGACGCTTGCGCCGTCCGGCGGCGCGTCTTCGATCACGGCGGCGGACTGTGCGGCGGGCCAGCCCTCGAACGGGTCTCCGGCGACCGGATCGTCGATGGATTCCGCGCTCGGATCGGTGTCCTCGCTGACCGGCGGCGGCTCGAGCGCGGGCGCGGGCGCGGAGGCCCACTGCGCCGGCGGCGCGGGGACAGGGGTGTCGCCCGACGGGGGGCTGACGGGTGGGACTTGGGGCTGGTCGTCGAACTCGTTCACTCGGCCTCCGGTTCGTATTCGAGATTCTTCAAATCCTGGTGATGCAGACGATGCCCGAGCTTATCCCGCTTGGTGCGCAGATAACGTTGGTTTTCGGTGTGAGGTGCNNTTCTTCGGGTTGTTCGTGAGGATTCGTAGCGTGGTCAGGCCGAGGTCGGCGAGGATCTGGTTGCCGATTCCGTAGTCGCGGGCGTCGGCCGGGAAGCCGAGCTCGAGGTTCGCTTCGACCGTGTCCATCCCCTGTTCCTGCAGTTCGTAAGCGCGCAGCTTGTTCAGAAGGCCGATGCCGCGACCTTCCTGCGCCATGTAGAGCAGCACCCCGCTCCCGGTGGCCTCGATCTGCGCGAGCGCCTGTTCGAGCTGCTCGCCGCAGTCGCAGCGCAGCGAATGGAAGACGTCGCCGGTCAGGCACTCGGAATGGACGCGCACGAGCACGTTCTCGGCGCCGTCGACGTCGCCCTTCACGAGCGCGACGTGGACCTTGCCGGTCAGCTTCTCGCGAAAGGCGATCGCGGTGAACTCGCCGAACTCGGTCGGGAGCTGCACGGACGCGCCGCGCTCGACGAGCTTCTCGTGCCGGCGGCGGTACTCGACGAGGTCGGCGACCGTGACCATCTTGAGGCTGTGGCGCTCGCAGTACGGGGCGAGATCGGGCACGCGGGCCATCGTCCCGTCGTCGTTCATGATCTCGCAGACCACGCCGGACGGGTCGAGCCCGGCGAGCCGTGCGAGATCGACGGCCGCCTCGGTCTGCCCGATGCGCTCGAGCACGCCGCCCGGCTTCGCCCGCAGCGGGAAGACGTGGCCCGGCTGCACGAGATCGTGCGGCGTCGAGTCGGAATGGATCGCCACCTGGATCGTGCGGCTGCGGTCGGCGGCGGAGATGCCGGTCGTGACGCCCTCCCGCGCCTCGACGCTGACGGTGAACGCGGTGCCGAGCGGCGCCTCGTTGTTGTCGGTCATCGGGCGCAGGCCGAGCTGGTCGGCGCGCTCCTCGGTGAGGCACAGGCAGATCAGCCCCCTGGCATGCGTCGCCATGAAGTTGATCGCCTCGGGCGTCGCGAACTGCGCTGCGATCGTCAGGTCGCCTTCATTCTCGCGGTCGGGATCGTCGACGACGACGACCATCCGGCCCTCCCGGATGTCTTCGATCGCCTCCTCGATCGTCGCGAAGGGCGTGATCACTGCCATGTCCGAACGTTAGCGGGGGAGCAGCTTCTCGACGTATTTGGCGAGCACGTCGGTCTCGAGATTCACGAGATCTTCAGGTTCAAGCGCGCCGAGCGTCGTCGCCTCGAGCGTGTGCGGGATCAGCGCGACGGCAAAGCCCGCCCCGTCGACCGCGGCCACGGTCAGGCTCGTGCCCTGCACCGCGATCGAGCCTTTCAGGGCGACGTAGCGCAGGAGCTCGGGCGGCGCAGCGAACCAGATCCGCTTCCCTTCGCCCTCGGGCTCGACCGAGCGCACGCTGCCGACGCCGTCGACGTGGCCCTGGACATAGTGGCCGCCGAGCGCGTCGCCCGCGCGCAGCGCCGGCTCCAGGTTGACTCTCGACCCGTGGTCGAGGGTTCCGAGGCTCGTGCGGTCGAGCGTCTCCGGGACGGCGTCGAAGGCGAACGAGTCGCCCGCAACCGCGACAACGGTCAAGCAGACGCCGTCGATCGCGACGGAGTCGCCGAGCTGCGCGTCGGGTGCCGTCTGCGGCGCCTCGATCGTCAGACGCACGCCGTCGGCGCCACCCTCGACCGCCAGCACCGTCCCGACCTCGCGGATCAGCCCGGTGAACACCTAGTCCCCATAGACGAGCGTCTCGACGGTTTCGCGGACGAGCACTTCCAGCTGGGCGCGCTCGCCGGGGACGGCGGTCGAGAGCTCGACCAGCAGCTCGTTGACGGCGTCGCGGCCGCCGGGCGGAAGCTCGTCCGTGCCGATCTCCTCGACCATGCGCCGCAGCTCGTCGTTCCCGAGCTGCCGCGTCAACCAGTGGCTCAGATGCGTGACGAGCTGGTCGTCCGAGCGCTGGGAGTCAGGGGTGCTGGACATACGCCTCGAGGAGCACGTCTGCGCCGACCGGCCTCGCCGTGAGCTGCGACAGCGTGCGCGGGGAGGGTAGCGAAGCAAGGAGGCGCGGGCCTTCGCCCGCGAGCGTCGGGGCGACGAAGACGAGCAGCTTGTCGACAAGGTCGGCGTCGAAGAAGGCCGCCGCGAGCGTGGGGCCGCCCTCGAGGAGGAGCGACTGGACGCCCTCGCGGGCGAGCGCGTGCAGCTCGTCGGCGAGCGGCCCGCTGCGGAGCTCGAGGTCGAGCCCGTCCGGCAGCGGCCCGCGCGAGAAGACGATCCGCCGCGGCTGCCCGCGCGGCGTGTCGACGTCGCGCGCGTCGAGGCGCGGGAGGTCGGCTCGCGCGGTCCCGCCTCCGACCGCGACCGCGTCGACCTGCGCGCGCAGCTCGTGCACCAGACGCCGGCTCTCCTCGCCACTCACCCAGCGCTCACCCGGCACGGTGAGGCTGCCGTCGAGCGTCATCGCGGCCTTGTAGATCACGAACGGCCGCTGCAGCGAGACCCAGGTGCGCCACGCCTCGTTGAGCGCCCGCGCCTCCCATGAGTCGGCGTGCTCGACCTCGAGCCCGGCCGCGCGCAGCCGCTCCTCCCCGCCCGCGGCCTCGGGATTCGGGTCGCGGGCGCCAAAAACGACGCGCGCGACACCTGCTGCGACGATCGCGTCGGCGCACGGCGGCGTCGTGCCGAAATGCGCGCAGGGCTCGAGCGTCACGTACATCGTCGCGCCGTGCGCACGCTCGCCTGCCGCCTCGAGGGCGACGATCTCCGCGTGACGGCCCGCGGCTTCCGTCGCGCCCTCGCCCACCACCTCGCCGTCGCGCACGAGCACGGCGCCCACGGTCGGCTTCGGATACGCCCGGTCGCGCGCCGCGCGCGCGAGCTCGATCGCGCGGCTAAGGCTCACGCCAGCGCTTGGACGAGGCGCCGGTAAGCGCGCGGCAGGTCTTCGCGGCCGAAGATCGCCGTCCCGGCGACGAAAAGCGTCGCGCCGCAGTCGTAGATCTGCTTGATGTTCTCGGCGCTGACGCCGCCGTCCACCTGGATGTGGATGTTGTTGGCGAGCGCCAGCCGCAACCGGCGCACGCGGTCGTAGGTCGCCTCCATGAACTCCTGCCCCGAGTAGCCGGGGTTAATCGCCATGCAGAGCACGATGTCCGCGTCGCCGCTCGCGGCGGCGACGTCCTCGGGCTCGCTCTCCGGGTTGAACGCGACCCCGACCTGCAGCTCCTGCTCGCGCGCGGCGCGAATCGTCTCGGCGACGTCCTCGACGGCCTCGTAGTGGAACGTGACGCTGCTGCCGCCCGCGGCCGCGACGGGCTCGAAGTACTTGGCGGGGTTCTCGACCATCAGGTGCACGTCGATCACGCCGCCGTAGCGGTGGACGAGCGGTGAGATCGAGTTGAGCACGACCGGGCCGAACGTGATCGGCTCGACGAAGTGCCCGTCGCCGACGTCGAAGTGGAAGACCCGGCACTCGGCCCGCAGCAGCTGCTCGACCTGCGTGCCGAGCTGCGCGAAGTCCGCGCCGTACAACGACGGCTCGATCTCGACCGTCCGGATCCAGTCCTGCCAAGGCACCGCTTCTTGATCCTACGACTTCAACCGGGCGATGAAGAATCCGCTCGTCCGGTCGCGGTGCGGGAGCGTGAGCAGGAACTCGGGCCGCTTCGGGTGCGCGTACTGCGGCCACTCCGCCTCGAGCGAGACCGGCTCGAGCCCCGAGGCGTCGACGATCGCCTCGTTCTCGTCGAAGTTCAGCGTGCACACCGAGTAGACGATCGTGCCGCCGGGCTTCGTGCGCTGGGCGGCGGCCTGCAGCAGCTCGAGCTGGAGCTCGGGCAGCGGGCGGGCGCGCCAACGCAGGTCGGGGCGGCGGGCGAGCACGCCGAGGCCGGAGCACGGCGCGTCGACGAGCGCCCGGTCGAAGCCGCTTTCGTCGAGCTCGCGCGCATCGGCGGTGACGACACGCACGTTCGGGCCCATGTTCTTGGCCATTGCCTGCGCGCGGCCGGGATGCATCTCGACGGCCGTCACCTGGCCGGCGAGCAGCCTCGTCTTCCCGCCCGGCGCAGCGCACAGATCGAGGACACGGTCGCCCTCCTGCGAGCCGACGACGAGCGCGGCGAGCTGCGACGCGCGGCTCATCGGCCACATCCGCTCGATGTCGACCGCATCGACGACATAGGCGCCCGGCACGTCGGTCGGCACGCCGACCGGAACGCCAGCGCGCCCCTCGAGACTGCGTACCTCAAGATCAGGCGGCTCGTTCTGCGCCCGCATCAGTTCCAGCGCGACCTCGCCGCCGAAGTCGCGCGTCCAGATCTCGGCAATCCAGTCGGGATAGGAATGCTTGACGGGGCCCTCAGGCAGCGATGCGACAAGACCTTGAAAGCCGTTCGCGAGCCTGCGCATGACGGCGTTCGTGAACGCCACCGCGCGCTCGAGCCGCGCGGCGCGGACGAGCTCGACCGTGTCGTCGACGACGGCGTGCTCCGCCTGGTCGGTGAACGCGAGCTGGTAGGCGCCGAGCCGCAGCGCGGCGCGGACGGGTGGGTCGAGCTTGCGCACCGGCCGCTTGCCGAGCTGCTCGATGCCGAAGTCGAGCGTCCGCGCCA
>PLDP01000174.1 GCA_003136795.1 Actinomycetota bacterium | reverse complement strand
CGTCGAGCCAGTCGGGCAGCGCTTGCTTCGCCTGCTCGACGACCTCGTCGACCTCGGCGGCCGTCATGTTCGGAACCGAGTCGATCTTCTCGGCAGTCGCGGGATTGATCACGTCGATCGTTGCCACGGAGTCTCCTATTCGGTGCGAAGGATCCCGCTCTCGCGGGTTAGCCGCTGCGCGAGCGCAACGGGAATGATTGTCACGGCGAGAACGAGGAAGACGACGACGTTCACCTGCGGCAGCTGCTGGCCCAGCCGGATCTGGCCGAAGATCCAGATCGGCAGGGTGTTCTGCGCGCCGGCGGTGAACGTGGTCACGATCACCTCGTCGAACGACAATGCGAAGGCGAGCAGCCCGCCGGAGATCAGCGCCGTCGAGATGCTCGGGAACGTGATGTGGCGGAAGGTCTGCCAGCCGTCTGCGCCGAGGTCCATCGACGCCTCGGTGAGCGAGCCGGGGATGCGGCGCAGACGCGCGAGCACGTTGTTGTAGACGACGACGACACAGAACGTCGCGTGGCCGATCACGATCGTCCAGAGGCCGAAGTTGACCTTCCAGAAGACGAAGTACGAGTTGAGGGCCATGCCGGTGATGATCCCGGGCAGAGCGATCGGCAGCACGAGGATGAACGAGATCAGCTCGCGGCCGAAGAAGCGGAAGCGGTGCACGCCGAACGACGCGGCCGTGCCGAGCACGAGGGCGCTCACAGTGGCGAGCGCGGCCGCCTTCAGCGACAGCCAGAGCGCCACCTGCATGTCCGGGTTGTGGATCGCCGGTGAGAACCACTTGGTCGTCACCCCGGGGATCGGCCAGCTCTGCACGTTCGACTTGTTGAACGCGTACAGGCAGATGAGCACGATCGGCACGTAGAGGAACGCGAGGACGAGCACCACCCAGACGCCGAGCCCAATGCGGGTGCCCTTGCCTTCCACTACAGGGCCTCGAAGGCGCCGAGGCGGCGCGCGATCAGGAGGTAGGCGCCCATCACCGCGAGCGGCACGGTCGCGTAGGCGGCGGCGAACGGGAGGTTCGACGACTGGTTGACGGTGTCGTAGACGACGTTCCCGATGAACTGGGAGGACGAGCCGCCGACGAGGATCGGGGTGATGTAGTCGCCGAGGGTGAGGGAGAACGTGAAGATCGAGCCGGCAACGACGCCCGGCAGCGCGAGTGGGATGATCACGCTGCGCAGGGTCCTCCCGCCCTTCGCGCCGAGGTCGCGCGAGGCCTCGATGTAGGAGTGGGGGATGCGCTCGAGCGCCGCGTAGACCGGGAGGATCATGAACGGCAGCCAGATGTACGAGAAGACGATCCACACGGCGGTGTTCGTGTAGGCGATGTTGGCCGCCGGCAGACCGACCTTCTGCAGCGACCAGTTGAGGATGCCGTCGTGGTCGAGGATCAGCCGCCAGGCGTAGACGCGCGCGAGGTAGCTCGCCCACAGTGGCAGCAGCACGAGGACGAACAGCAACGCCCGCGTTCGAGGCCCCGCAAGCCGGGCCATGAAGTACGCGAACGGAAACGCGATGATCGCGTCGGTCACCGTCACGGCCGCGGCGATCGAGATCGTGCGCAGCGCGACGGTGTGGTAGGTCGCCCCGTGCCAGAGCTCGCGGAAGTTGTTGAGCGACCAGGTGTGGACGGTCACCCCCGTGAACGCATTGACCGACCAGAACGAGGATACGAACAGCGCGGCGAGCGCCGCGATGTAGACCGCGATGAACGCGACGCTCGGCGGGCCGAGGAGCGACAGGCCTTTCAGCCAAGGACGGCGCCAGAGCGCGCCGCCGAAACGGCGGCGCGCTCCTCGCCGAGGCCCGCTCAGCCCTTGAGCTGGGTCCAGGCCTGCTGCCACTGCGTGTAGTCCATGCAGTTGTTCTGGCCGTTGCCGCAAGCTGCGATCGGCGTCTTCCAGAAGTAGATCTGCTTGAAGTACTTGAGCGGCGCGTTCGCGTGGTACTGCGCGCACGAGCCCTTGGACAGCGTGTCCATGATCGCGCACGCCTTCGAGTTGACCGGCGTCTCACCGAAGTAGATCGCCTGCTCGGCCTGAACCTTCGGCGTCGAGACGTAGGCGAGCCACTGGTAGGCGCACGGGAGGTTCTTCGTGTGCGACGAGACCATCCACGTGTCGAGCCAGCCCGTTGCACCCTCTGACGGCACGAGGTCCTTCACCGGGGCCTTCGCCGCGATCAAGGTGTTCGTCTGGTACGGCCAGGCCGCCCCGACGACGGCGTCGCCGTTCTTGAAGAGGTCGATCTCGTCCGAGGCCAGCTCCCAGTACTTCTTGATCAGCGGCTTCTGCTGCTTCAGCAGGTTGATCGTCGCCGTGAACTGGGCCGAGTTGAGCTCGTACGGATCCTTGATGCCGAGTGACGGCTTGTGCTTCATCAGGTACAGCGCCGCNNCCGCCCACGGTGTTGTTCGGCGGCGACTGGAATGCCTTGCCGAAGTTCTTGAAGTCGGGAACCTTCGACGGATCGACGACCTGGACGTCCTTGCCGTAGATCAGGCGGAGCGACGCGTCACCCGAGGCGGACACCATGTCGTACTGGTCGCCGCCGCCGGAGCGCATGTCCGTCACCATCTCGTCGGAGGAACCGGCGTACTTCGGGTGGATGGTGCAGCCCGACTGCTTCTCGAACGGCTTCACCCACTGCGGCTGGAGGTAACCCTCCCACGCAACCATGTTCAGCGTGCCGCCGCTCGCCCTCGTTGCGCCTGCCGCCGGGAACGCCGCGGCAACCGCGAGGGTTGCGATCAGCGCCCACACGCGCTTTGTCATCTGACCTCCTGCTCGTGAGTGTCGGGGGATTGGATCTCGTACGCGTCCTCGTCGCGCCAGTGGACGTGAACGCGCGTTCCAGGCTCGATCGTCGTGCCGTCGTTCGGGCGAACGACCGTGATGCGGTCGCCGCTGTCGATGTCGACGAAGATGCGCCTGAACGCGCCGACGAACACGACGTCGGCGACGACCCCGGGATGGCCGGTGCCGTTCAGCTCGATCCGCTCGGGACGAACGGAGAACCGCTTGCCGTCGCGCTCGAGGATGTTCGACGTGCCGACGAAGCCCGCGACGAACTCCGTTGCCGGCTGCTCGTAGACGTCGTTCGGCGAGCCGACCTGCTCGATCTTGCCCTCGTTGAAAACGGCGACGTGGTCGCTCATCGTCAGCGCCTCCTCCTGGTCGTGCGTGACGTAGAGGAAGGTCATCCCGAGCTCGCGCTGCAGCGACTTGAGGAAGACCTGCATCTCCTGGCGGAGCTTCAGGTCGAGCGCGCCGAGTGGCTCGTCGAGGAGCAGCACCTTCGGGCGGTTGACGATCGAGCGCGCAAGCGCGACGCGCTGGCGCTGGCCGCCCGAGAGCTGGATCGGCTTGCGCTCGCCGTACCCGTCGAGGCGCACCATGCGCAGCACCTCCTCGACCTGGCGCTTCCGCTCGGCGCGCGAGACGCCCTTCACCTTCAACCCGTAGCCGACGTTGTCGGCGACGGTCATGTGCGGGAAGAGCGCGTAGTCCTGGAAGACGGTGTTGACGTCGCGCGAGTAGGGCGGCTCATTCGTGATGTCCTCGCCGCCGAGCGTCACCCGGCCCGCGTCGGGCTGCTCGAAGCCGGCGATGATCCGAAGCGTCGTCGTCTTGCCGGAGCCGGAAGGGCCGAGCAGGGTGAAGAACTCGCCGTCGCCGACCGTTAGGTCGACCGTGTCCACGGCGACGACGTCCCCGTAGCTCTTGCGGATCCCCTCGACCGAGACGTCAGCNNAGCCTACGCACGAAGAACAGCCTCCAGGATGTCGAGGCCGCGCTCGAGCTCAACGTCTCCGATCGTGAACGGCACGAGGATCCGGATCACGTTCCCGTAGATCCCGCATGAGAGGAGCATCAGCCCTTGCTCGCGGGCAGCGGCCGTGATGCGCGCCGTCTCCTCGCCGGTTTGCTCGGGCAGCTCGAGCGCGACCATCGGGCCGAGCCCGCGCACCTCCGAGCCCGCCGGGGCCATCGCCTCGAGCCGCTCGCGCAGGCGCGCTCCGATCTGCTCGGCGCGCGGACGCTGTTCTGCGAGCGCGTCGAGGATCGCTGCGGCTGCTGCGCAGGCGAGCGGGTTGCCGCCGAAGGTGCCGCCGAGGCCGCCGGGCGGGACCGTGTCCATCACCTCCGCGCGTCCGGTGACGGCTGCGAGCGGCAGGCCGCCGCCGAGCGTCTTGCCGCTGACGAGCAGATCGGGCTCGACGCCGTAGTGCTCGATCGCCCACACCGGGCCGGTGCGGCCGCAGCCCGACTGAACCTCGTCGTTGACGTAGAGGATCCCGTAGTGGTCGAGCAGCTCCTGCAGGCGCCGCGGGAAGTCGGGTGTCATCGGGATGAAGCCGCCCTCGCCCTGGACGGGCTCGAGCACGGCACAGGCGACCGAGTGCGGGTCGACGTCGCCCTTGAAGAGATGCTTGAGCCCCTCGATCGCGTCGTCCTCGCTGACGCCGCGGAAGGGATAGGGCGCGGGTGTCCGGTAGACCTCGGGAGCGAACGGCCCGAAGCCCGCCTTGTAGGGCACGACCTTCGAGGTCATCGTCATCGTCAGGAGCGTCCGGCCGTGGAAGGCGTTGTCGAAGACGATCACCGCGGGGCGGCCGGTCGCGACGCGCGCGACCTTGACGGCGTTCTCGATCGCCTCCGCGCCCGAGCTCAACAGCACGGACTTTTGGTCGCTCCCGCGACACGGTGAGAGCTCGGCGAGCCGCCGGCACACCTCGATGTACGGCTCGTACATCCCGACCATGAAGCACTGGTGCATGTAGCGGTCGACCTGCGCATGCACGGCGTCGACGACGGCCGGCAGGTTGTGGCCGAGGTTCGCGCAGCCGAGCCCGCCGGCAAAATCGATGTACTCGCGGCCCTCGGCGTCCCAGATGCGCGCGCCCTCGGCGCGCTCGACGACGAGCGGCGGGGTGGAGATCCCGCGCGCGACGTAGCGCTCACGGGCTTCCTGGACGCGCTCGGTTGCGCTGCGTTCCTGCAACGACACGGCAAGCGCGACTGTATACGGGTCATTCAGCCGGCGAAAGCTTCGGTATGCACGGCGTGAGCCGGACCGGCCGATACCATTCCGCGTTCTGGCGCCTTGGCCGAGTGGTTAGGCAGCGGCCTGCAAAGCCGTTTACAGCAGTTCGAATCTGCTAGG
>PLDP01000130.1 GCA_003136795.1 Actinomycetota bacterium | reverse complement strand
AGAAACTCGCGAATCAGATTCAGAGGAGCGAATCTGGTTCGGTCTTCGCTGGGGGGACATTGCCGAACGCTCGCGCAGCCGAGCCACCTACGGATGTGGCATCTCCACGGCCAGCAATGCGCCGGCGATGTAAGCACTAGATGACACGCCCTCGGGTTTGCTGCCATCCCGAAGCCCGCAGCTGTAGTCGTGTGCCTGGGGAAGCGGCCCAGCCCAGGTTGCGGAGACCGCCCGACTGCGCATAGCAGAGGGTTGGACCATGGCGACTGCCATACCGCGATCGGAAGTGCCCTTCACGCTCCAGGCGCAGAAGGCGTTGAGTTTCTGTAGCCGTCCGGCCTTTTGGCGGATTGACGCACCCGAACGCGTGAACGTGAGCGTCAATGTCGCGTGGCCGTGGTTCTGAACGACCAGTGTGCTGCTCGCTGCATGCGAGTGCCCGCGATAGGTGACGCCTGCCGGAGAGCCGCACGCGGTGACTGTGACCGCAGCCGCCGTCGCGGCGAGCGATGCCCTCATGAACGCCACCCGTTGCACCCGTTGCACCCTAATAGGTCGGGCTACCAGCACNNCCGGCGCGCCGCTTGACCGCTAACCTGGCCTCGTGAGCAGCCAGCAGGTGCCGGGAGGGGTGGTACACGAGCTTCCCCCCGACCTGCGCAGGTCCCTGATCGCCAATCCCACGGCACTCGATGCTTGGAGGGACATCACGCCTCTGGCCCGCAACGAGTTCATCTGCTGGGTCGAGGATGCCAAGCAGGCGATGACGCGAGAACGCCGCATTCGCCGGACGCAGGAGGAGCTGGAGGAAGGGAAGCGTCGGCCTTGCTGTTGGCCGGGGTGCAAGCACCGCGAACGGAACAGCTGATAGCGACCGGGCGGATAAGCACCACGACCTGTCGATACCGGTCGGAGTGTCTCCGCGAACGCTCGGGCAGGCGAGGTTCGGCTACCGCATTGCAGCCGGGGACCTATCGCGGCCTGTCGAGAGTAAATAAGGCATGCGTATTGTCGCGCTCACTGTGCTCGTCCTCGCAACTGCTGGGTGGACGAGCTTCCAGAGCGTCCGATACCACTACCGCGTCAGTTATCCGTCGAACTGGCATCGCGCTAGCCGCTCGTTGACGCCGCATCTGAGCGATCCACACGAGATCCTGACGGTCGGCACTGGACGTCTGCCCGTGGGCGGCCCACGGTGCGCGCAGGCTCCAGTGAGCGCACTCGAAGCGGTCGGTCCAACAGGTGCGCTTGTCAGCATCCAGGAGCGCGCGCCTGCGACCGCCGACGGTGGCTTCCCGCAGCGCCCGGCGCGGTTCGGATTCCGCGCGGAACGGCTTGAGATTTCAGCCTGCCTCGCATCGCGGGAGAGGCCGCTTGTGGAGATGGTTCCGTTCACCGATCACGCGCGACACTTCTACGCCTTGGTCGCGCTCGGGCGCGCTGCCACAAAGCAGACGCGTGACGACGCGCTACGTGTACTCGACAGCCTCCGATTCAGCTCCACGCATTGACCGACGCTCGGGGGTCATTCGTGAACACTGGCCCAGCCGAGGGCGGAGGCGCCAGAGGTTCCATTGCGTGGTGGTCGATGCGCGTCGGGTTGCGAATCGCGTGTACTGCGCTTTCGATTGCCTGCGGGCACGTACGTCGCCGTGACGAAAGCTTCAAGCTGCGCAGCGGAGGGGGTAGGTTGCGTCAGCGGCCGTCGTCCAGGCCCGCGGCGGCTTTCCCACAATCGCCACCGTCGCCGTGCGGTACGCGATCTTCCCGTGACAGCGCTGGGTTCCGCTAAGCAGCAGGACTCCCCGGTAGGTGTGGAAGTGGCCGGCAGCGCACGTCGGCGTGCAGTCATTCGCGTAGGCAGTCCCCACCCCGGCTGCGACGGGCTGACCCCAGCCGAGCCACACGATGCTCCGCACACCGAGCCCCGCGTCGGCGCAGGCGAGTACCACTTCGGACGGTTTGACGGTCGGCTTGCCGAGGCAGTCCAGCGAGACGGTCGGCTTCGGAGACGCGGCGCTCGCGGCGCCGACTGCTGCTAGTCCGAGGCAGAGCACAGCGCCCAGCAGCGTGACACGGGCCGAAAGCTTCACGCCTACAAGCCTACGCTCAGCAGCGCCACGAAAACCTCAGTGCAGACTCTGTCTGCGAGCGCGGCCTTCTGCTCATTACAAGAGGGTGATAGGGCAGGAATGTGGTCGAGGTCGAGAGTCAGGCGAAAACTTTCGCCAGAACTCTTGCCCGAGTGAGCCAACCTCAGCTGATCCTAGGACACCTCAGCTGACCGAACGCCGCCGAATCCGGCGTTAGCCAACCTGGCAACGCATGACTCATAACCCGGCGGTCGCAGGTTCAAATCCTGCCCCCGCTATACGAGAGCCCCGCTCGTGCGGGGCTCTTCTGTTTTCGTGACTTGGGCGACACGGGCGCGTTCTAGGCTACGCGCCGGTAGAGCCGGCCGCCGACGCGCAGCCACACGACGTGGCCTGCGTCGTCGCGGATGAAGTGGCCCACCGTCCCCTTTAACGGGCCGTCGTCGATCAGCCACCGGTCCTCCGTGTAGAAGAACGCTTCCGCCGCCGGCGGCGTCGGGCCGGGTGGCGAGTCAGGTGTGGGGAAGCCGCCGAGGGGCTGCACTTCGATGCGCAAGCCGTCGCCCGACCTTGAGAGCGTGAGGCGGGACGTCGGCGCTGCGTAGGTGCCCGCATACGTTGCGACCGGCGCCCCGGTCACCGGCTGCGGGTCGGCGTGCTTCAGGCCGGCTGCGTCGAGCGCGGCGTCGAGTACCTGGATGCCGAGCGGCGAGTGGTTCGTCAGTACGGCCATCGCGAAGCGCGTCGACGGGCGCAGGACAAGCAGGGAGATCTGGCCGACGGTGCCGCCGCCGTGCCGGATCGTCCCGAACGCTTCCTCGCCGTACCACGTGAGGCCGACCCACTCGCCCTCGGCGGCGGCGGGCGCCTGGGGCACCTGCATCGGCGCGAGCTCCGGCGGTGGATCGAGATGCAAGCGCGCGTAACGCAGCAGGTCGCGGGTCGTCGACGCGATGCCGCCGGCCGGATGCGCGGAGCGGCCGACCGGCCACGGCCGCGCGACCTCCACCTTGCCGTCGAGCCCCATGTGGCCGACGGCGAAGCGCTCGGTCATCACCTCCCACGGCCAGTATGTCGACGACGTCAGTTCGAGCGGGTCGAACACCAGCTCCTTGACGACGTCTTCGAAACGACGCCCGGTCGCGACTTCGATCATTCGGCCGGCGAGGGCGAAGCCCGCGTTGTTGTACGACCACAGCTCGCCGACCGGCGTGAGCTGCGGCAGGCCGACCATGCGGTCGACGTACCGAGCGACGGCGTCGTCGCCCCAACCGGTGTCGTCGAAATAGTCGCCGACCCAGCCGCCGGTGTGTGCGAGGAGGTGGCGAAGCGTGACCCGCTCTGTCGCCTCCGCATCGGCGAGCGCGAGTTGCGGCAGGTACTCGCGCACCGGGCGGTCGAGCTCCAGACGCCCGTCGGCAACGAGGTACATCGCCACCGTGCCAGTGAACGTCTTGCTGATCGAGCCGATCTGGAACAGCGTGTCCGGCGTCACCGCGAGCGGATTGTCGACGCTCGTGACGCCGAACCCATGGTGACGCTCCTCGCCGTCCTCGAGGATACCGACGGCCACACCAGGGACAAGGAGCTCTTCCTGCGCCGCGCGCACTCGCTCGAATAGGTCCATCGTCCTACTGTAAAGCGGTCCACATTGTTCCGGAATGCGAGCCGCGACCGGTTCGTGACTGAAGAGACGGCCCAGCCGCGTCGGCGGTCGGCGTCGTTGCGTTCCGCTCGGTGGAGGAACTCGATGCGGTTCCGGAAGAGCGCTACGACGCCGACACACGCTGCAAATGGCGTACTTCATCGATCCGGGCCGCGGTCGCAGGAACCCGTTCATAACGCGCCCCCGCTATCTCGAATCACAGAAACCCCTGCTCATGTGGGGGTTTCTGTTGTTCTACGCTCTGGCATTCGCTTTGGATCTGCGACGCTGGAGCGCAGTTCCTTTCGCTCGTCTTTCGGCGTGTGGCTAGTTGACGCGCATGTGGTGGCCCACCCATTCGCGTTCGCGGAGGACGTACTTCTGCACTTTGCCGGTCGAGGTCTTCGGGAGCGGGCCGAACTCGACCGCAACCGGACATTTGTAGTGGGCGATGTGGTCGCGACAGAAGTCGATGATCTCGCGTTCGGTCGCCGTCTCGTCGTCTTTCAGCGCGACGAATGCCTTGGGGCGTTCCCCCCATTTCTCGTCTGGCGTTGCGACGACGGCGCACTCCAGGACGGACGGGTGGCGGGCGATCGCGTGCTCGACCTCGATGGTGGAGATGTTCTCGCCGCCGGAGATGATCACGTCCTTCTTGCGGTCGCGTAGCTCGATGTAGCCGTCCGGGTGCATGACCGCAATGTCGCCCGAATGGAACCAGCCACCGTCGAACGCGGCTACGGTTGCCTCGGGATCGTCGTGGAGGCCCTTCATGACGTTGTTCCCGCGCATCAGCACCTCGCCGAGCGTCTCCCCGTCGCGGGGGACATCGCGCATCTGCTCGTCGACGACGCGGATCGGGTCGGCGACGATGTTGTGAACCCCCTGCCGACCGAATCTGCGTGCGCGGGTCTCGGGCTCGAGATCGTCCCAGGCGGCTTGTGGTTCGCAGACGGTGTAGGGGGCGTAGGTCTCCGTGAGTCCGTAGGCGTGGATGGGGCGGAGGTTGAGCTCGGCCATCCGTGCGAGCAACGTGGGAGAGGGCGGCGAGCCGCCGGTCGTGACGACGATCTCCCGTTCGAGCCGATGGGCGGCGGGATGGTTGACGATGTTGGTATGGACCGTCGGAGCGGCGTTGTAATGCGTCACGCCTTCGGCGTCGAACAGCTGCCACATCAGCTCGGGGTCGACCTTGCGCATGCAGACGTGTCGCCCTCCGACGGCGGTCACCGCCCATGGGAAGCACCAGCCGTTGCAGTGGAACATCGGCACGACCCAGAGCTGCACCGAGTCGGGCCGCAGGTTCGCTTGCAGCCCCGACATGAGTGCGTTCAGATAGCTGCCACGATGGGTCGTCATGACGCCCTTCGGTCTGCCGGTCGTGCCCGAGGTGTAATTGATCGAGATCGTCTGCTCCTCGTCGTCCACCCGGAGCTCGAACTGATCCGGAGAACCGTCTGCAAGGAATGCCTCGTACGGATCGCTGTGATCGCCCGTTTCATCGACCCGGATGACTCCTACCGCTGCGTCCTCGACCAGGTGCACCAGCTCGTGGTCGGCGAAGACGAGCCGCGCACCGGAGTGCTCGAGGATGTAGCGGATCTCGCCCGCGTCGAGGCGGGTGTTGATTGGCACCAACACCGCGCCGATCGCCGGGACGGCGAAGTGCGCCTCGAGCATCGCCGGCGTGTTCGGGCAGAGGAACGCCACCCGGTCTCCCGACTCGATCCCAGCCGCCAGCAGGGCAGAAGCGAGTCGATTCACGCGATCCTCGAAAGCGCGGTAGCTGTAGCGCCGCTCGTCATGCACGACGGCGATCTTCTCGGGAAAGACGTACGCGCTCCTGCGGAGGAAGCTCACAGGTGTGAGCTCCGTCCGGTACGGCCGCGCGCCGCCGTTCGCGCGAACGACGTTCAAGGCCCCTGCGTCCGCCCCCACCCACCGACCGTACACCGACTTTGCGTCGAAGGCAACGAGCGCGGTGTCGGCGCGCCTCGCGCCATTAGACGACCCACGGCTAGGCGATCAGTCTCCGAAAGCGGCNNAACGAGCTTCGGCGGCTTGAGCTTCGGTCGCCCGGCTGCGTTGAGTGCGGTCGGCGCTAGCCAAGCGCTCGCTGAGCGTTAAGAATCGGGCAGCACCGCGCTGTAGAACCGTCGTGTCGGATCTGCCGGGCTCTCCGAGTGAGTTCCGGCTTCGAGGAGGGAGACCACACATGGCAGCACCGTCGGCGGTTGGGTCGTTCCCTAACCCGTATGAGATCGAGACTCCGCCCGGCTGCGAAGGCTGGGAGGACATGTATCCCTACTACGGCCGCTTCGACGAGGAGCGCCGCGAGGCGGACGAGCAGCGGTTCTGGTTCTGGAACTCGATGCACTTCCCCGTGCCGATGCCGGCATTCGATGCGATCTGCATCGACACCGCCTACCAGGCGCTCGGCTCGTGGCAGAACCGCGTCTTCGCCGTCCCACCGGCAATGGGCATCGACTGGCGGTGCATCAACGGGTACATCTATATCTCCGGCAACCCGGTTCTCGACCCGGAGAAGATCGCCGAGCGCGCAGGCTACTTCCAGAAGCGGGCCGGCTACTACTACGAGAACTGGGACGAGCTGTACGCGAAGTGGCGCACGAAGATGGACGCGCTCATCGCCGAGCTCGGCGAGTTGCGCGTCCCGCAGCTCGGGGAGTACGAGCCGGACGAGGTGGCGTTCGGCGACGAGGAGACGAGCTACGTCGCCGTCCTCGACGCGTACCGCACCGCACTTCGGCTCGCCGACGTGATGTGGCAGCACCATTTCGAGTTCCTGCTCCTCGGCTACGGCGCGTACATGACCTTCGCCGAGCTGTGCAAGGCGAACCTGCCGGACATCCCCGACCAGCACATCGCGCAGATGGTCGCGGGTCTCGACGTGCTCCTGTTCAGGCCCGACGCCGAGTTGCGACGGCTCGCACGCCTTGCCATCGAGATCGGCGTCGACTCGGCGTTCGTCGAGGGACGCTCACCGGAGGAGATCGACACGGAGCTGGCCGCGAGCGAGGCCGGCCGGAGCTGGCTCGCAGAGCTGGAGACGGTGAAGGAGCCGTGGTTCCACATGGCGACGGGCGACGGCCTCTACCACACGTACACGAGCTGGCTCGACGACCCAAGGATCCCGTACGCGTCGCTCATCGGCTACGTCGGCGCGTTGAAGGCGGGGGAGAACATCGAACGGCCGTCCGACCACATTGCGCAGGAGCGGGACCGGCTGGCCACCGAGTACGCCGCTCTGCTCGGCGACGAGGCGCGTCAGGGGTTCGATCAGCTGCTCGCGCTCTCGCGCACGGTGTTCCCGTACGTCGAGGAGCACAAGTTCCTCTGCGACTACTGGTTCCTCACGAGCTGGTGGAACAAGATCCGCGAGTTTGGCGACCTGCTCGTCGCGCACGGCTTCTTCGAGAATCGCGACGACATCTTCCAGCTCTCACGGCTCGAGGTGTACTCCGCGCTCGACGAGCTGCTGCTGACGTGGGCGACCGGCGGGCAGCCGCGCGGCCCGAAGTACTGGCCGCCGATCGTCACTCGCCGCAGGGAGCTGCTCGCGCGGCTTGGCGAATGGACGCCGCCGCCCGCGGTCGGCGCAGTACCGGAGGCGGTGCTCGACCCGGCGCTGATCATGCTCTGGGGGGTGACGACGGAGCGCGTTCACGCGTGGGCGCGGGAGCAGGAGGGCGGCTCGGTGCTCACCGGCGCCGCCGCGTCGCCGGGCGTCGTCGAAGGTCTTGCGCGCGTCGTGAAGACGGTGGGCGAGATCGGCGACGTCCGTGACGGCGAGATCCTCGTCTGCAGCATCACCTCGCCGGCCTGGGCGCCGATCTTCTCGAAGATCCGCGCGGCCGTGACCGACATCGGCGGCATCATGTCGCACGCCGCGATCGTGTGTCGCGAGTATGGGCTGCCGGCAGTCGTCGGGACCGGCCGCGCGACCTCGGCGATCAAGACGGGGCAGCTGATCCGGGTCGACGGGACGGCGGGAACGGTGACGATCCTCGAGTGAGCGACAGCAGCTACACGCGTCAGCTCGCCGAGCTGCGTCATGCCGACAGCGGGTCGTTCGGCGGCAAGAGCTCAACGCTCGGCGAGTTGATCGCCGGTGGAATCCCGGTTCCGCCCGGCTTCGCCGTGTCGACGTCGGCGTTCTGCGCGTTCGTCGACGAGGCGGGGCTCGTGGGCAAGATCGCTGCGGAGACGGCGCGCATCTCGCCGGGCGACGTCGAGTCCATCGGCGCGGCGTCGCACGCGATCAGCGAAGCGATGCGCTTTGCGCCCGTCCCGGATGCGGTCCGCGACGAGGTCGCGCAGAGGTACGCCGAGCTTGGAGAGCCCCCGGTCGCGGTCCGCTCCAGCGCGCTCGGCGAGGACAGCCAGGACGCGACGTTCGCGGGCCAGCAGGAGACGTACCTCTGGGTGCGCGGCGCCGAGCACGTCTGCGACGCCGTGCGCGACTGTTGGGTGAGCCTCTTCAGCTCGCCGGCGATCGCGTATCGCGCGCGGCTCGGCGGCGGCGACGAGCCGGCGATGGGCGTCGCCGTCCAGCTGATGGTCGACGCGGAGGTCTCCGGCGTCCTGTTCACCTGCAACCCGGTGAGCGGCGACCCGAGCATGATCGCCGTGAACGCGAGCTGGGGACTCGGTCTGGCGGTCGTCGGCGGCGAGGTGACGCCGGACGACTATCTCGTCAGCAAGATCACGCGCGAGGTCGTCCGCGAGCACGTCCACGCGAAGGACGTCGAATACGTCCCGGACGCGGGCGGACGCGGCGCAGTCAGGGTCGAGGTACCGGAGGAGCGGCGTGAGGTCCCGTGCGTCGAGGCTGCTGAGCTCGACGCGCTCGTGGACGTCGCCGGCCGCATCGAGCGGTACTTCGGCTCGCACCAGGACGTCGAGTGGGCGATTGCCCGCGGTGGCGAATTGCCGGCGAGCCTCTTCATCGTCCAGTCGCGGCCGGTCACCGCGATGAACCGGCCTGCCGGGACGCCGGCCGCCGCGTCGGCGATGGCGCTCGTGATGAGCGCGTTCGGCGTGGGCGAGAGAAAGGACTAAGGACGTGCCGCTCGACGACGACGACGTTCGCGAGATCCTGCGGATCATCGACGAGTCCGACCTCGACGAGCTTCGCGTCGAGACCGGCGAGCTGTCGCTCCACGTCGTGCGGCGGGGTGCGGCCCCCGTCGCCGGTCCTGCGCCGACGACTGAAGACGCGGACGACGTGATCGCGTCGCCGATGCTCGGCACCTTCTACCGCGCGCACTCGCCGGGTGCCGCGGCGTTCGTCGATGTCGGCTCGAGGGTGGAGCCGGACACGCTCGTCTGCATCATCGAGGTGATGAAGATGATGAACTCGGTGCACGCGGGCGTCTCCGGAACGATCGTCGAGGTCTGCGTCGAGAACGGGCAGCTCGTCGAGTACGACACCCCGCTGTTCCGGGTCGAGCCATGAGCCGTAGGCTCGGCGGAGGCCCCACCGGCGTAGGCTCGACGGAGCCGGTCAAGAGCGCAGGCGTCGGCTTGGCCGGCGCCGTAGCGGGATCAGAGCGGAGGCGTCGGCTTGGCCGGCGCCGGGAGCGGGCATGAGCCGTTCCGTCGACATCGTCGACACGACGACCCGCGACGGCAACCAGAGCCTCTGGGGCGCGACCGGTCTGACCGCGCACGACATCCTCGCGATTGCGCCGGCGATGGAGCGCGTCGGCTTTCACGCGCTGGACTTCACGTCCAGCACGCACATGGCGGTCTCGGTGCGGTTCCACCGCGAGGATCCGTGGGAGCTGATCCGGCTGATGCGCGCCGCGATGCCAGGGACGCCGCTCAACTTCATCACGACCGGCATGCGTTTCATCGCCTGGCAGCCGTGCGATGAGGACGTGATGCGCCTTGCCTTCCGGTGTGTTGTCCGCAACGGCATTCGTCGCTTCCAGTTCGCCGAGCCGGCCAACGACCCGGTCGCACTGCGCCGCGTCGCGCGGATGGCGCGCGAGGAGGGAGTCGAGGAGATCGTCGTCGGGCTGACGTACTCGATCAGTCCCGTGCACACGCACGCGTACTACGCGGAGCGCGTTTCGGCGCTCGCCGACTGCGCGGACATCGACCGCTTCTATCTCAAGGATCCCGGCGGGCTGCTCACGACGGACGCCGTGCGCGAGCTCGCACCGCACTTCGTCGCAACGGGGCGCACGGTCGAGCTGCACAGCCACTGCACGATCGGGCTCGCACCGCTCGTCTATATGGCCGGCCTCGACGCAGGCTTTCACGTGCTCCACACCGCGGTCGGCCCAGCGGGGAGCGGGACGTCCCAGCCGACGGTCGAGTCGACGCTTCGGAATCTCGAGGCGGGCGGCTACACGCACGCGCTCGATACGGCGGCGCTCGCCGACGTCTCCGCGTACTTCCGCGAGCTTGTCTGGGAAAAGCGCCTGCCGCCGGGCGCCCCGCGCGAGTACGACGCCGCGTACTACCACCACCAGCTGCCGGGCGGAATGGTGACGACGACGACACGGATGCTCGACGAGATCGGCCGCCCCGAGCTGTTCCCCGCCGTGCTCGACGAGAT
>PLDP01000158.1 GCA_003136795.1 Actinomycetota bacterium | reverse complement strand
GCGCCGTCGTACTCGATCGGCGCCAGGATGATCGCGCCTGCGCCGGGAGTGAGGCACCGCGTGACCTCCAATCCGGTGGTTGCGCGCAGCACCGCAGTTTCGCCCCGGATCAGGCACTCGTTGCCGAGCGTGTCCACCAGCGGAATTGTTTTGCCCTGCAGCTCGAAGTCGGCTCCCTCGCAGACTCTGAAGTACGCGTACTTGTCGTCGTTCGTCGAGAGCGAAGCACCGTCTGCGCCGTCGAACTCCATCAGTCGCGCGACGATTCCCGCCATCACGGCCTCGACCTCACCCGAGAGCGATGCAACCTCGAGTTGCCGCTCGAACGGCGTCGTCACGCGATGAGGCCGAGGCGGAGCGCAGTTGCGACCGCCTGTGTCCGTGTCGTTGCGCCAAGCCGGTCGGATGCCTTCCGCAGATGGGTGCGCACGGTTTCGGAGCTTATTCCAAGGCGGCGACCGATCTCCTCGTGCTGGAGGCCCTCTGCGAGNNCGGACGACGTCGGCGAGCGGCGCTTCCTTGAGCACGACTGCGACCGCGCCCGCTTCCATCACGTCACGTGCAATTGCCTCGTCTGCGTCGGCTGTGTAGACGGCGATCACCGTGTCCGGCGTCACCTCTTTGAGCTGGCGCACGAGCTCGGCGCCGGCGAGCCGGGGCATGCGGTAGTCGATGAGCGCGAGCTCAGGCTTGGCCTCGGCCGCAAGCGCCACGGCACGGAGCCCGTCGGAGACGGGGCCGACCACCTCGAAGCCGTTCTCGGACAGGTAGCTGCAGACCGCGGACAGAAGCGCGGGGTGGTCGTCCGCAACGAGACAACGTGGGTCGTTCATGAGTTCTCCTCAATGCGCCGCAGCGCATGGGTGGACAGGATCGGAATGTTCATGCGGCAACCAGTCCGCGGACGCGCAGGGCAAGCGCGTCGTACGAACTGCCTTTGACCGCGTAGTCGGAAGCGCCGTGCTGGAACGCCTCGATCACGGTCTCCTCGGATCCCTGGCCGGTGAGCATGACCACCGGGAGAGCCGGGTTCGCGGCGCGAAGCGCGTCGAGCACCTGGATGCCGAGGCCGTCGGGAAGCTTGTGCGCGATCACGGCGACCGACCACTCGGAGCCGTTCTGCAGCTCAGCCGCCTGCGCGACGCTGGTGGCGCGCGCGATCACGGCGCCCTCGAGCTGCTGCTCGAGCGCTTCGCTGATGAGGCGCGCGTGCTCCTCGTCGGCTTCGACGAGGAGCACCGCAATGCCGCGAGGCGGCGCCGGGGTGGTCGTGGGCTCGACGAGCCGGAGCACGCCGGTGTTGAGGATCAGTTCGCCCTCGTCGATCAGCCGGAGCGCGAGGTCGACGATCTCCGGGTCCCACTGCGTCTCGCGGTGGGCGAGCAGCTCCTCCCGGACCCCGTCGGAGGTACGAGGGCTCTGGTAGAGCTGACGCGACGACATCACCTCGATCGAGTCGGCGACGCTGACGATGCGCGCGCCGAGTGGGATGGCGCTGCCAGCCAGGCCGTCCGGGTACCCGCCGCCGTCCCAACGCTCGTGGTGGTGGCGCACGATCGGGCGTGCTGCCGCGAGCAGGTCAAGCGGCTCGAGCAGCTTGTCGCCGATCGCCGGGTGCGTCTCGACGATCCGCCGCTCCTCCTCGTCCAGCGGGCCGGGCTTGAGCAGCACGCGGTCCGGGATCCCGATCTTGCCGATGTCGTGGAGGATCGCCCCGAGGCGCACTGTCTCGATCTCGTCGGGCGGCAGCTGCAGGAGCTCGGAGATGCGCACGGCGAGCGCGGCGAGCCGCTCGCAGTGCCCGTGCAGGTACGAGTCGCGCGCCTCGATCGCGTTTGCCAGCGCGCTTGCGAGCGTCGGGGCGAGCAGTCGCTCACGCAGCTCGTCGCGGCTGCGCTTTGCGCGCTCGAGCGCATGATCGACCGCGGACTGCAGGTCCGTATGGGCGAACGGCTTCGTCACGAGGCCGGCCGCCCCGCGCGTGAGCGCCTGGCTGAGCGTGTCGTAGGTGCCGGCGCCCGTGACGAGGATGACGGGCAGGGAGGCGCTGCGTGCGCGGACGAGCTCGAGCAGCTCCAGCCCGGAAAGGCCGGGCATGATCACGTCGCTGACGACGAGATCGAACTCGGCGTCGTCGAGCAGCTTCAGCGCGCGTTCCGCGTTCTCCGCGTCGGTGACGGTGTGGCCGACCGCCTCGAGAATCTCCACGACGAGGCTGCGGATCACGTCTTCGTCGTCGATCACGAGGATGCGGCTCATTCGGCCGTCTCCTGTGCGATTGGCAGGCACAACGTGAAGGCGGCGCCGCGGCCGGGTTCCGACGTCGCGGTCAGTTTGCCCCCGTGCGACTCGGCGATCCCGAGGCTGACGGAGAGACCGAGGCCCGTCCCGCCCGTCAAGCGCTTGGTCGTGTAGAACGGCTCGAAGATGCGCTCCAGCGCGGTGGGCTCGATGCCCGGGCCGTCGTCGCTCACGACCGCGATCACTTGCTCGCCGTCGCGGTGCACATGGATGGTCACGGTCCCGCCGTTCGGCATCGCCTGACGCGCGTTCGCGACCAGGTTGAGGAAGATCTGCTTGAGCTGGTTCGGGCTCGCGTTGACGCGGGCGCCGCCGTCGTTGTAGGAATCGATCAGCTCGATGCCCTTGTGCGCGTTCGTGCGGCGAACAAGGTCGACCGTCGAGCGGATGACGTCGTCGAGTGCCACCACGTGGCGTTCCTCGGCGTTCTCGCGTGCGAAATCGAGCAGGGCTCGGACGATTTCCTTGATCTCGAGCCCGGTCTGCTGAATCAGCTCGAGCCGCTGATGCGCCTTCGACTCGGGCTCGATCTCCTTGAGCAGGAACTCGGTCAAGCCGAGAATCGCGAAGAGTGGGTTGTTGATCTCGTGGGCGACACCCGCCGCGAGCTCCCCGATCGCGGCGAGCTTCCCGCTCTGCACGAGCTGCTGGTCGAGGCGGCGCTTCTCCGACATGTCCGTGACCACGCCGAGCAGCAGCGCCGAGGTGCCGTCGTCGCCGGGGATGCCGTGCGAGAGCACCTCGACCGGGAGCGGGCGGCCGTCCTTGCGCCGGTAGACGCGGCGGACGACCGTTCCCGGCTGTTCGAAGCCGGCCGTCTTGTCCTCGTTGGGATCCCAGAAGGGGAACGGCGGCGCGGCGCCGACGATCTCGTCGAGCACGTAGCCGATCAGGTCGAGGAACGCCTGGTTCGCCGAGATGATCTCGTTGGTCGACGCGTCGCGGACGGTCAGCGGGATCGGCATCGAGTTGAAGAGCGCATAGAGGTAGTGCTCGTTCAGGACTTCGCGCCGGTGCTCTGTCGTGACGTCGCGGAAGACGATCACGGCACCGCCCGGGGCTCGGGAGATGCTGCCGTCGAGCACGAGCTCGCGGCCGTCGAGCGCGGTCACCCTGATCCGGAAGCGGCCGCCTTCGCCCGTCGCAATCGTCTGCGCTCCCGGGACGTGATCCGGAGGCAGCTCGAACGACGTGCCGTCCAGCTCGCGTGGATTGAAGAGCGCGGTCTTGAACTCGAGGCCCTCCGGGACCGCGAGCAGCGCGCGTGCGGCCGCGTTCGGCGTGGCGGTCGTGGCGGTGCTGAAGACGATGCCGTCGGCGACGCCGTCGAGCACGGAGTCGAGCTTCAGCTGCTCGCTTTCTCGGAGCGAGCGCTCGGCGATCGACGTCAGGCGCGTCAGCGTCCGCAGGAGCTCGCCGGCCGCCGTCGCCGCGTCGTCTGTCAGCGGCTCGCGCCAGAGCGCGTGGAACGTGGCGATGCCGTGGACCGTCGCGAGCGGCACGCGCACGACGTGTGCGAACGGCTGCAACGAGCCCGCCAGGCTCGTCGAGAAGCCGTTGATCTGGGGCGGGCCGGAGTAGGCGAGCTCGTTGCGGATCGCGTCCGCCGAGCCGTCCATCGCCGGCACCGGTTCGCCGAGGCTCTCACCGGTGTCGGCCTGGATCGTGCCGAGGCTCAGGCCGTTGTTCCAGGCGACGACGGTGAGGCGGTCGCAGTCGAGGAGCGAGAGACCTGCGCGCGCCAGGGCCTGGAAGGCCTCGTCCAGCGTCGGCGCCTCGTTGACGGCGATCGCGGCATCGATCAGCTCTCGCTGATGCGCAGGGTCGGGCAGGATGGTGGAACTTGGCCGCAAGATGTGTGTATCGATCCCGAATTTGCTCGGAATTGCAGTGACAACTATTGGCATCGAGCCCAGAAACCGCTATCCCTAGAGGTGTGCTGCGCCTATCCCCCCGATCGGGGATCCCTTTGAAGCAGGCCTGGGGGGGCCTGTGAGCCCGTCGGCGGAGGCGATCACCTGCGTCGTTGCCGACGATCATCCGGCGGTGCTCGAGGCCGTGGCGGAGTTTCTCGCCCACGCCGGCATCGACGTGGTCGCGCGGGCGACCGACGGGGAGGAGGCGCTCGAGCAGATCGAGCTGCGGCAGCCGCAGGTGGCGCTGATCGACGTGCGCATGCCGAAGCTCGGCGGCATCGAGCTGACGCGGCGCGCGCAACGCTCGACGCCCGGCACCGCGGTCCTGCTCTACACGGGCTACGGCGACCGGGCGCTCCTCACCGAGGCGCTCGACGCCGGCGTGCGCGGCTTCGTGCTGAAGGAGGCGCCCATGGACGACCTGGTCCGGGCGGTGAAGTCGGTTGCGTC
>PLDP01000057.1 GCA_003136795.1 Actinomycetota bacterium | reverse complement strand
GCAGGTCTGGAGGAGGCGAAGGATCCAGCGGTCCGCGCCGTGGTGATCACCGGCGCGGGCCGCGGTTTCTGCGTTGGCCAGGATCTGCAGGAGTTCAGCGCAGGCGCCGGCGACGTGGCTCAGAACCTGCGCGACACCTATCACCGCAACGTGCTGGCGATCCGCGCGCTCGAGAAGCCCGTGATCGCCGCGGTCAACGGGCCGGCCGCCGGTGCGGGCATGTCGCTCGCGCTCGCNNGTTCGAGTGGCTCACGACCGGCCGTCGCGTCGACGCGGAGGAGGCGCGCAGCTGGGGGCTCGTGAACGAGGTCGTGCCGGCGGACGAGCTACCCACCCGAGCGCGCGAGGTCGCCGAGCTCTTCGCCGCAATGCCGACGCGCGCGGTGTGGCACACGAAGCGCCTGCTCGACGCGGCCGAGGACACGACCTTCGAGCAACAGCTCGAGCTCGAGGCGAGAGCGCAGGCCGAGCTGACGAAGACGCCGGACTTCACCGAGGGTGTCGCGGCGTTCCTCGAGAAGCGCGACGCCCGGTTCACGGGCGCCGACGTCGACTGGCCGCACCCGATTCGCCTCGTCGTCAACGACGACCTGCAGCGCTGGCGGCTCACGGTGGCGCTGCGCTGGCTGCTTGCGCTGCCGCATCTGCTTCTGCTCAGCGCGTGGACGTACGTCGCGATGCCGGTTGCCGTCGTCAACTGGGCGATCGCGCTCGTGCGCGGCCGGCCTGCGGCGGGCGTGCATGCGTGGATGGCGCGGCTCGTCCGCTACCAGGCGCACGTCTACGCCTACATGTACTTCGTCGCCGATCCCTACCCGTCGTTCCGTGGGTGGTACGGCACCTACCCCGTCGACCTTGCCGTTGCGCCGGTCACCGACCAAGCGCGGTGGAAGACCGCGTTCCGCATCGTCCTCGTGCTGCCCGCATACGTGCTCGCCAGCGTGCTCGGGTACGTGCTCCTGGTCGTCGCGCTCCTCGGTTCGCTCTATGCGCTCGCGACGGGCCGCTACCCGCGCGGCTTCCGTGACCTGGGTGCGTACTGCATCCGGTACCAGGCTCAGACTTACGCGTACCTCCTACTCCTCACCGACCGCTACCCGACGCTTGCGAGCGGGAGCGGCTACCAGTTCGAGAGAGGAACGCAATGATCGATCCACAGCTCGAAACCCATCCGATTGGATTGATCGTCGACGATGATCTGAGGCGCAACCGCCTCACCGTCTTCTTCCGCCTGCTGCTTGCGATCCCGCAGGCGATCTGGCTCGGCATCTGGGGGATGGTCACGTACGTCGCGGTGCTGATCGCCTGGCTCGTCGCACTCTTCGCCGGACGCGTGCCCGACGGCCTGCACGACTTCATCGCGCGCTATCTGCGCGCGCTCACGCATCTCACGTCGTACATGCTCCTGCTCGCCGACCCGTGGCCGCCGTTCAGCGGCGCTGCCGGTGCGTATCCGGTCGACCTGCGCGTCGATGCCGCTGCGCCGCAGAGCAGGCTGACCGTCTTCTTCCGCGTGCTCCTCGCAATCCCGGCACTGTTGCTCTGTTACGTCTTCCGCCTGGTCAACCAGGCCGTCGCGGTGCTCGGCTGGTTCTACTGCCTCTTCACCGGGAACATGCACCGCGGCATGCGCGACATCAGCGCCTGGCTGCTCCGGTACGAGCTGCAGACGTACGCCTACCTCTTCCTGCTCACGGGCCGCTACCCGAGCCTGGCGGGAGCGCCGACCGCTTAGAGAGCAAGAGCCGCGAGCGACGCGGCGATCGACACCGGCACGAGGACGAGGCCGAGCAGGGTGTACGTGCGCGCGCTCGGCCTCGCCCCGTGGCTGCGCGCCACACGCAGCCAGAGGACGGCCGAGAGCGAGCCGGTCACGGCGAGATTCGGGCCGAGGTTGAGCCCGATCAGCAGCGCCCGGGCGTGGGCGGGCGTGTTGGCCGAGAGCAGCATCGACGCCGGCAGGTTGTTCAGGCCGACCGCAGCGAGCGCACCGGCCGCCGCCGTCTGCCAGCGATCGAACGAGTTGACGAAGTGCTCCGGGCCGTGCCACCAGCGCCCGAGCGATCCGACCGCGACGGCGAGCACGAGGAGGCCGCCGAGCACGCGCGGGTCGACCGTGGCGAACAGACGGGCCCGTGTCGTTCGCGCGAGGACGACGGCGAGGGCCCCGACGATCAGCACCGGCAATGCGGGTGCGGCAAGGACGAGCACGAGCACGGTGGAGACGGCGACTGCCGCTGCGCCGAGACCGAAGCGTGCGCGTGCCGGCTCGCGCCCTTGCGCGGCCGGTACGCCGAGCGTGCGCCAGAACACGACGATCAGGATCAGCGTGGTCGTGACGACCGACGCGACCGCGGCGGGCCACATGCGCGCGAGAAAGGTCGCTCCGGCGACGTGCTCCTGGTGCAGGACGATCAGGTTCGTCAGGTTGGAGCCGGGCAGGAAGAGCGACGCCGCGTTCGACATGAAGACGGTGCCGTAGAGGAACGGTGCTTCGTCGATACCGCGGTGTCGTGCGAGATGCAGCAGCACCGGTGTGAGGAAGAAGACGGACGTGTCGAGGTTGAGCACCGCCGTCACGACGGCGACGAGGCCGAGGGACGCAACGAGCAGCGCCCGTGACCCGAGCGGCAGGCGCGAGAGCCGGCCGCCGGCTGCCGCGAACAGGCCGTCGCGCTCGGCGACGACGCCGACGAGCAGCAGGCCCGTGACGAGGGCAAACGCAGGCCAGGCCTGCGAGGCCGCTGCGCTTACTGCGGTCGGCACGGGGTGTCAGTCGAGGGCGGCGAGGATCTCGGCCGGCTCGGGCCAGCGTCCTTCGCGTTGCTTCGAGAAGACGAGCGCGTCGTCGACGAAGACGTCGTACTGGCTCTTCTCTCCCGGCGCGATCTCGGCGGTGTGCCCGGCCCCTTTGATCTCGGCAGCGAGACTCGCAGCCCGTTCGTCGTAGCCGCTTCAGACGGGGCAGTAGAGGATGCGCACGTGCGCCATAAGCGCGACTCTAGTCGGTGAGCGGCGCAGGCGGTGCGGTTCCCGGCAGCCCCGGAGCCGGTGCCGGAGCTGCGACGGCAGGTAGGCCCGCTGCGACCCACGCCGCGAATCCGCCGACGACGTCGCCGGCCTTTCCGAAGCCGAGTTCAACGAGCACCGCCGCCGCGAGGCTCGACGAGCAGCCGTGGTCGCAGAGCACGAGCACCGTGTCGTCGAGTGCCGGCGCGAAGGGGCTCCGCCAGCGGCTGTCCGGGTCGAGGCGCTACTCGAGCACCGTGCGCGGGATGTGCAGCGACCCGGCCACGACCTCGTCCGGTGCCGCGCGAACGTCGATGATTCGTGCACCGTCTTGCGCGGCTGCCCACGCCGCACCGGGTGCGAGGCGCTCGATCTTCGAGCGGGCCGTTTCGAGCAGGTCGTCGAGGGTGCGCCTCGCCATCAGTCAGATCGTCTTGAACTGCTCGAACGGCTGGCGGCAGCTCTCGCACCAGCGGATCGAGCGGCACGGCGTCGGGCCGAAGATGTTCTCGAGCCGCGTCTCGGTCGAGCCGCAGTACGGGCAGCGGAACGCCTTCGACTGGAGCTGCACGAGCGTCGTCGGCCCGGCGCTGCGCGGCGCGGGCGGCGCGAAGCCGGCTTCGCGCAGCTTCTCGCGGCCGGCGACGGTGATGCGGTCGGTCGACCAGGAGTCGTCCTGGATCACGCGAACCTCCGGCTCTGCGCCGAGCGACGTGATCTTGTCCTCCAGCGCGCGCTTCATCACCTCGAGCGCCGGGCAGCCAAGGAACGTCGGCGTGAACTCGACGCGAACGCGATCGCCGTCGACGGTGACGTCGCGGATCACGCCGAGATCGACCAGAGAGATCACGGGAATCTCGGGGTCGGGGATCTCGTCGAGCGCGGCCCAGACCGCCTCGGCCGTTACCACTGCGCGCCCGGAATCGAACGCCGAACCTCGGTCATCTCGTCCCAGAGCTCCGCGAGCGCGGGTGTGTGCTTGCCGCGCTCCTTGGCCGGGACGACCTCGAGGCCGACGCGCCGGGCGAGCTCGTCGCGCAGCTCGGGGTCGAGCACGCCGAGCGCGTAGGGCCACAGTTCTTCGACGGCCGAGCGAAAGCGCGGCTCGTCCCGCAGGCGCGCCGCCCACAGCTCGGCGTGCAGGCGGTGGTAGGTCTCCTCGCGGTCGATCTTCGCCGCGAGGCCCGCCAGCTCGGCGTCGTCGGATCGCATCAGCGCCGCGATGCGCACGCGGTCCGCTTCCTCGTAGAGATAGCGGCGGGCGATCGTGTGCGCCCACTCGAGCAGGTGCAGCTCGACGAGCGGCGCGCAGCGGTACTCATCAGGCGCGCGGTCGAACGCGAGGGCATCCGCGTTGGTGCCGAGCTCCTGCGCCGCGAGCTCGTAGAGCGCGCGCGCGTGGCCGATCTCGTTCTGCGCGATCGACGAGAACGCGACGTCCTCCTCGAGCGTCGGCGCGATCCCGGTCCACTCGGAGTCGCGCCAGCCGAGGATCAGCTCGTCGTCAGCCAGGCTCAGAAGTTGCTGTGCCCGCGCGTTCACGTGCCTCCTTCAAGCGTGACTTGATCGAGTAGCCGTCGACGCGGCGGTACTTGAGGTCGAACTCGTCCGCCCACTCGGTCACCTGGTGCACCGCGTCGCGCGGCACGAGCCAGAGCGCCTCCGACTCGCCGCGCCGGCCGTACTGCTCGCGCGCCCAGGCGTCGGCGAACGCCGCGTCCGGCGCCTCGATCGAGCCGGCATGTGTGAACGGCTGCCCCTTCCGTTCCTGCCGAAACACCTCGAAGATCAATGCGCCCGCTCCGGCGCCGGCAAAGCCGGCGCCTCCGCTCTTTGTGAGCCTCCGTCAAGCCTACGGCTCATGCGGCAATCGCGTCGCGAACCCACTGCTCCTGCGCGAGGAAGCGGGCGCGGAAGGCGAGCCGTTCCTGCGAGCGAGGACCGTGGCCGGTGACGACCGACTTGAGCTCCGCCCAGTCCGGCTCCGAGTACTCCCAGACGCCGTCGTCCGAGCGGCGCAGGTTCGGGTCGGGGACGGTGAGGCCGAGCTCCCAGATCTGCGGCACGTAGCCCTCGAGAAACTGCTGGCGCGCTTCTTCGTTTCCCTGCGACTTGATCCGCCAGACGTACATCGGATCCTCCTCGCGGGCGATCGGGTTGCCGTGGAACTGCATCAGCGGCCCCCACCAGCGGGTCAGCGCCTCCTGCACGAGCTCGCGCTGCGCGTCGGTGCCGGTCATCATCGCGAGGATCACGTCGCGGCCGTGCAGGATGTGGAACGACTCCTCCCAGCAGATCTTCTTCATGATCCGCGCGTACGGCGCGTACGAGCACTTGAGGAGCGCCTTCTGCGAGATGATCGCCGCGGCGTCGACGAGCCAGGCGATCACGCCGACATCGCCCCANNTCGCGCGGCTTGCCGAGGTCCTCGGCGACGCGGTAGATCAGCTGCGCGTGCCCGACCTCGTCCTGCACCTTTGCGGTGAGGGCGAGCTTCCGCTGCAGCGTCGGCGCCTTGAGGATCCACTCGCGCTCGGGCAGCACGCCCATCAGCTCGCTGTTGGCGTGCATCTCGATGAACTTGATCAGCTTCTGGCGGTAGTCCTCCGGCAGCCAGTCGGTCGCCTCGACCTGCCCACCGTCCTGAACGTAAGCGAGAAATTCCTGCGTACGAGCGTCCACGCGCTGAGCCTCCCTACCGATCGTTAGGGTGGACGCCTTAAGGTACACCGCATAGATGTCCGCAAGGCGTGAGGAGCTCACCCGCATCGCCGCCCGGCTCTTCGCGGAGCGCGGCTATCAGGGCACATCCCTGGCCGACCTGGCGACCGAGCTCGGCATGCAGAAGCCCTCGCTCTACCACCACATCGCCTCGAAGGAAGACCTCCTCTGGGAGATCGCCTGGGAAGGCGCCGAGGCGTTCCACGCCGGCCTCGATGGCGTGCCGGCCGACGCGCCGGCGACCGAGCGGATCCGGCGCGCGCTGCACGCGCACCTCGCCGCCGTCTCCGGCCAGCTCGACATCGCGACCGTCTTCGTCCGCGAGTGGCGCTACCTCGAAGGGGAACGGCGCGAGCGCTTCGTGGCCGAGCGGCGCCGCTACGAGGAGCGCATCCGGGAGCTCTTCCGTGAAGGCGTCGAGGGAAGCGAGCTCCGCACCGACCTCGACGTCTCGACGGCAGCGCTGCTCTTCCTCTCGGCGGCGAACTGGGCCTACACGTGGCTCCGGCCGGGTTCGGACACCGAGCAGCTCGCCGACCGGCTCTATGCCGCCCTCCTGGACGGCATGCGCGGCTACGCGACTCCGTAGCTAGGAGTCGCCCAGCGGAAGCCGGAGCCGTGTGGCCCAGTTGCCACCCGCCTCCTCCTCCTCGATCAGGACGACCTCGTGCGCGCGAGCGGCGATCGGCAGCGCGAGGTCGAGGTCGACCGGCGTCTCGCCGACCGTGAGGTGCGGGATCACCTCGTCCACGCTGCCCTCGTAGGGCGGGTGGTCGGGCCAGCGCTGCCAGACCGCGGCCGTCAGGTCGGCGAACCGCCAGGACGGATCGGGGTGCAACCAGACGAGGCCGTCCTCGAACTGCTCGACGCGGTCGAGGGCGAAGTCGAACGCTGCGAAGCGCGCGAAGACGTCGTGCAGCGCGGCTTCGTCGAGCTCCTCCGGTGGCAGGAACGGAAAAAGGATCGTGATATGGGCCGGCACACCGCGTGCCGCCGACCAGTCGTGGGCGAGCCGGATCGCTCCGACGGCCGCCTCGGCCTCGGGCACGGGAACGATCAGGGCGGTGCGGCGTGTCATGCTCGCCAGCGTGAAGCGTGCGCTCCTGATCGTCAATCCCTACTCGACGCATGTGACCGGCCCGCGGATCACCGAGGTCGAGAGCGCGTTGCGTGAGCGGATCGAGCTTCGAACCGAGTTCACGCAGCATCCGGGCCACGCCGTCGAGCTCGCCGCTGAGGGTGCCGCGTCGGATGTCGACGCGATCCTCGTCTTCTCGGGCGACGGCACCTACAACGAGGCGCTGAACGGTGCGCACGGCGAGGTCCCGTTCGGGTTCCTGCCGGGCGGCGGCACGAGCGTCTTGCCGCGCGCGCTCGGCCTGCCGCGCGACCCCGTCGAGGCCGCGCGGGCTCTCGGCGGCGCGATCGCCGAGTCGCGGCTGCACCGGATCTCGCTCGGAGCGGTGAACGGGCGGAGGTTCTGTTTCTCGGCCGGCCTTGGTTTCGATGCAGACGCGGTCCGCCGACTCAACGCTCGAGGACGTGCTCCCGAGGGTGCACGCCCCGGTGACGCCGTGTTCCTGCGCGGGGTCGCGAAGATGATCTTCGAGCGCCGTGGCCGCTGGGACCCGCAACTCGAGATCGAAGGCGTGGGTCGCGCGGCCTTCGTCCTCGTTGCGAATTGCGATCCCTACACGTACGTCGGCCGGGTGCCGCTGCGGATCGCGCCGCATGCGCGGTTCGAGGACGGCATCGATTTCGTTGCGCCGTCCCGGGTGCGGGCGCGCGATGTGCCGCGCATCATTTCGTGGATCGTGCGCGGGAATGGCTACGCCCCATGGGTGCTGACGGGGCACGACCTCGACCGGATCGAGGTGCGTTGCGACCGGCCGCTGCCGCTGCAGGCCGACGGCGAGGATCTCGGCGACTTCGACCACGTCGTCTTCGAGGCGAGACGCGATGCGGTTTCTGTGCTGGTGTAGCGCAGCGCTCGTGCTCGCCTCGTGTGGCGGCGCGCACCGCGCGGCCGCTCGCGATCCGTTCGCCTACAACAGGTCGGCGCCGCTTGCAGTGACAGACGATGGCGTCTACGCGGCCAGCCCGTGGGCGACGATCCGCAGCATCTCGTTCGCCGGTGTCGACGGTTCGCGCGTCGCGGCCTACGTCGTCGTCCCGCGCACGCCGGGCCGTCATCCGGCGGTGCTCTTCCTGCACGGCTCCGGCGGCGACCGGCGCGACTTGATCTTCGAGGCGGCACTGCTGGCGAAACGCGGGGCAGTGACGATGACCATCTCGCAGCCGAACAACGCCGTCACGTACCGCCCGCTGATCGTCAACGCACGACGCGCGCTCGATGTGCTCGATGCGCGGAGCGACGTCGACCCGAAGCAAATCGGCGTTGTCGGCTTCTCGCTTGGCGCGCAGACAGTGGCCATTCTCGTCGGCGACGACCCACGGCCGAAGGCGGCGGGGATCATCGGCGGCCGCGGCACGGCCGTGGCTCTCTACTGGATCCGGCGCACTCACGCCGCCCTGTTCTTCCAGGCCGGAACGCATGACGTGGTCGTCCCGCACGCGCAGCTCCTCGCGCTCGAACGTGCTGCACCCGAGCATCCGCGCGTGCGCTGGTACAACGCTGGGCATGTCGTCAACGCCGCCATCAGGCGCGATCAGTTGGCATGGCAGGCCACCGAGCTCGGGCTCAGGTAGCTTCCGCGACGCCTTGTCGGAGAGCGAGCTCCTCGAGCTGTATCGCCGCATGGTGCTGCTGCGCACCTACGACGAGCGGTCTGTCGTCTACCACCGGCAGGGCCGGATCGGCACGTACGCGATCTTCTGGAACCACGAGGCGATCCAGGCCGGTGCGACATTCGCGCTCGACGACGACGACTGGATCTTCCCGTCGTATCGCGAGTCAGCGATCGGGCTCGTGCGCGGCATGCCGGCCGAGACGATCCTGCACTGGTGGCGCGGGCATCCGTCGGGCTGGTGGAACCCTGCCGAGTGGAACGTCGCGTCGATCTGCGTCCCGATCGCGACGCACGTGCCGCATGCCGCGGGCCTCGCGTGGGGGAAGAAACTGCGCGGCGAGAGCGGCGTCGCGATGGCGTTCTTCGGCGATGGCGCGACGAGCGAAGGCGCGTTTCACGAAGGCGTGAACCTCGCGGCCGTGATGAACGCGCCGGCGGTGTTCGTCTGCAACAACAATCAGTGGGCGATCTCGACACCGATCGAGGCGCAGACGCGCGCAGAGACGCTTGCCGACAAGGCCGCCGGCTACGGCATCCCCGGCGTGCGCGTCGACGGGCTCGACGTGCTCGCCGTCTACGAGGCGGCGCGCGAGGCGGTCGAGCGTGCGCGCGCGGGCGGCGGCCCCACGCTGATCGAAGCCGTGCACTACCGCGCCGCGCCGCACGCGACCGCTGACGACCCGAGCGCGTACATCGACCTTGCGCGCGTCGACGAGGAGCGCGCGCACGAGTGCGTCGGCCGCTACGAGAGCTTCCTGCGCGACGCAGGCCTGCTCACCGACGAGCTCGTGGCGTCGGTGCGCAAGGACGCAGAGGACCTGATGCGCGCCGCGATCGCTGCGGTCGAGGCCGAGGCGCCGCCCGATCCCGAGCTGCTGTTCACGCACGCCTATGTCGACCCGCCGCCGAACATGCGCAATGGCTGAGCTGACACTCGTCGAAGCGGTCAACGATGCGCTCCACACGGAGCTTGCCCGCGACGACAACGTGCTCGTACTGGGCGAGGACGTCGGCCGTGCCGGTGGCGTCTTCCGTGCGACGGCGGGGCTGCGCGACCGGTTCGGCCCCGACCGCTGCATCGACATGCCACTTGCCGAAGCTGGGATGCTGGGCGCGGCCGTCGGCCTGTGCATGGCGGGCTGGCGTCCGGTTGTCGAGATGCAGTACGACGCGTTCTCGTACCCGGCCCTCGACCAGCTGATCACGCACGTCGGCCGGTATCACTGGCGCACCGGCGGCCGGATGCAGTTCCCGATCACCATTCGCATGCCGTACGGCGGCGGCGTGCGTGCGCCGGAACTGCACGACGACTCACCCGAGACGTACTACGTGCACGCGTCCGGGATCAAGGTCGCCATCCCGTCGACGCCCGCCGATGCGAAGGGCCTGCTCGCCGCGGCGATCCGCGATCCCGACCCCGTGGTGATCTTCGAGCCGAAGTTCGTCTACCGCACGGCGCGCGGCGAGGTGCCGGAGGGCGAGCACATCGTGCCGCTGGGCCGGGCGCGCATCGCGCGCGAGGGGGCTGACGTGACGCTGATCGCCTACGGTGCGATGGTGCCCGTGTGCGAGCGAGCCGCCGACGAGCTTGCGGGCGAGGCGTCGTGCGAGGTCGTCGACATTCGCTCGCTGCGCCCGCTCGACGAGGAGACGATCCTCGCGTCGGTTGCGAAGACCGGCCGCGTCGTGATCGTGCACGAGGCGCCGCGCACCGTCGGCTTCGGCGCGGAGATCGCGGCGATCATCGCCGAGCGGGCGATCTTCGACCTGCAAGGGCCGGTGCTCCGCGTGACGGGCTTCGACGTCCCGTACCCGTACTGGACGATCGAGGACTCCTACGTCCCGTCGGTCGAGCGCGTCGCCGCGGCAGTGCGAAAGTTGATCGCGTAACGATGGCGTACGAGTTCAAGCTGCCCGATCTCGGCGAGGGCCTGACCGAGGGCGAGATCGCCCGCTGGCTCGTGGCCGAGGGCGACGAGATCGCCGAGGACCAGCCGCTCGTCGAGATCCAGACCGACAAGACGACCGTCGAGATCCCCTCGCCGGCCGCCGGGAAGGTGACGAGCATCCTCGTCGCGGAGGGCGACGTCGTCCCGGTCGGGACGGTGCTCGTGGTGATCGGCGGCGACGTGCAAGCGGCCCGACCGGTCGGACGGGTACAGGCGACGCCGCTCGTGCGGCGGATCGCGACAGAGCTTGGCGTCGACCTGGCGACCGTGACCGCAACCGGGCCGGGCGGCCAGATCACCGAGGACGACGTTCGTGGGTCGGCGGCCCCGTCGGAGGGACGCCGCGAGCAGGTGCGCGGCGTCCGGCGGCAGATCGTCGAGCACCTGACGCGCGCACACCGGGAGATCCCCGCCGTCACCTACGTCGAGGAGTGCGACTTCTCGAACGTCGATCTGAAACAGCTGCTGCCGGCCGTGCTGCAGGCGACGGCGCTCTCACTGAAGGAGTTCCCGGAGCTGAACGCGCGGCTCGAGGGGGACGAGATCGTCTACCTCGACCGCTACGACCTGGGCATCGCCGTGCAGACCGAGCAAGGGCTCGTCGTGCCCGTCGTCCGCGGCTGCGACGAGCGCAGTCTCGACGAGCTGCGCGCAGACGTCGACGCCCTCGCGGAGAAGGCCCGCGCCGGCAAGCTCGACGCCGAGGAGCTCCGCGGCTCGACCTTCACCGTCACGAGTGCCGGCAAGCTCGCGGGGCTCTTCGTGACGCCGCTCGTCAACTACCCCGAGGTCGGCATCCTCGGGATCCATCGCATCGCGCCGCGGCCTGTCGTGCGCGACGGCGAGGTCGTCGTGCGCCCGCTGGGGAACGTCAGTGTCACCTTCGACCATCGCGTGGTCGACGGCGCGCTCGGCGCCGAGCTGCTCGCNNGGGCGGCGCAGTTCGCGCTCGCCGTGATCGCCCGGCTCGAGGGCTAAGCGATCACGGGCTCGAGGTGCCCCTCGAGCATCGCTTCGATCTTCGGTGCGCTCGCGCGTCCATCGACACGCGCGACGACCTTCGCGTTCACGACGAGGACGAGCGTCGGCGCAGCCTGCACCGCGAGCTTCTCGACGAGGTCTGCGCGCTGGTCGACGTCGACCTGAATCACGCGCAGCCGCCGACGTTCCTTGCGGGCGATGTGCGCGACGAGGCTCTCCATGCGCCTGGACGGCCCCGAGCGTGCGGAGGAGAAGAAGACGAGTAGCGGCTGGGTGTCGGGCATGCGTTCTCCTCCTGCCCACTGAGGGCCTCGGCGTAAACTCGTGCCCGTGGGGGGTTGGTACACGATCGGGATCCTCGTCGGGGTCGGCGCCGCGCTCGGCGTCGCCGCGACCGGCGTGTTG
>PLDP01000242.1:8639-21090 GCA_003136795.1 Actinomycetota bacterium | reverse complement strand
CGCCGTTCAGGAACCGGCCGAGGTCGATCACGTGCGTGCCGATGTCGCCGAGAGCGCCCGAGCCCGCCTCGTCGGGATGGAACCGCCATGTGTCGAGCGTCGCGTCGTCGGCCCAGTCCTGCAGGTAGCGCCCACGGAAGTGGCGGATCTCCCCCAGCTCGCCGGCGTCGATCATCTCTCGCGCCAGGCGCACCGCGGGCACGAAGCGGTAGTTGAAGCCGCACAGGTGCTTGACGCCGGTGGCGGCGACCCGCTGCCAGATGTCGTAGCTCTCGTCGGCGTCGCGCCCGAGCGGCTTCTCGCAGATCACGTGCTTTCCCGCCTGCGCCGCGGCGACCGTCGGCTCGGCATGCAGCGCGTTCGGGCCACCGTTGTCGAAGAGGCCGATCCGCTCGTCGGCGACGAGGTCGCGCCAGTCACCGGTCGCATAGCCGTAGCCGTAGCGTTCCGCGGCCTCGCCGACCGCGTCGGTGTCTCGGCCGGCGATGCCGACGAGCTTCGGCATCAGCGGCGGTGGCCACGTCATGTAGGCGATCTTCTTGAACGCGTTCGAGTGGGCCTTGCCCATGAACGCGTACCCCAGCATCCCGACGCCGATCTCTTCCATTCCGCGATAGTAAGCATATGACGACACCTGTGAAGTGGGGAATCATCTCGACCGCCGACATCAACCGGAAGGTCATCCCCGGCGCGCACGCCTCCGACAAGGTCGACCTCGTCGCCGTGGCGAGCCGCGACCAAGCGCGCGCCGACGAGTACGCAAAGCAGTGGGAGATCCCGCGCGCGTTCGGCTCGTACGACGCGCTGCTCGCCGATCCCGAGATCGAGGCGGTCTACATCTCGCTGCCGAACACGCTGCACTGCGAGTGGTCGGTCCGCGCGCTCGAGGCCGGCAAGCACGTGCTCTGCGAGAAGCCGCTCTCGCGCCACCCGGACGAGGTGAGCGCCACGTTCGACGCGGCCGACCGCGCGGGCCGACTGCTCAGCGAGGCGTTCATGTACCGCCACAACCCGCAGGCGAAGCGGCTGAAGAAGCTCGTCGCCGACGGCGCGATCGGCGAGCTGCGCCTCGTTCGCTCCGTCTTCAGTTACTCCCTCTACGACCACGACAACATCCGCCTGCGCACCGACCTCGAGGGTGGCTCCCTGATGGATGTCGGCTGTTACAACGTCTCGGGCTCGCGCCTCCTCGGCGGCGAGCCCGCGCGGGCCTTCGGCGAGGCGTGGTTCGGCCCGTCGGGCACCGACTGGGTGTTCACCGGCACGCTCCGCTTCCCGGACGACGTGATCGCGACCTTCCACTGCGGCACCGCGCTGCCGGAGCAGGACGAGCTCGAGGCGATCGGCAGCGAGGGCTCGCTGTTCCTGGACGACCCCTGGCACTGCAGCAACCCTGTGATCGAGCTACGCCGCGGCGGCGAGGTCGAGCGGATCGAGATCGAGCGCGAGGACTCCTACCGGCTCGAGCTCGAGAACCTGAGCGACGCGATCCGCGGCGAAGGCGAGCTGCTGCTCGCGCGCGACGACGCGCTCGGACAGGCGCGCACGCTCGAAGCGCTGCACGAGTCCGCGACGAGCGGGAGCCCCGTCTCGCTGTGACCGGCGCCGAGGCGCGAGAGCGGGCGGCCGCGATGCTCGCCGAGGCGGGAATCGTCCTCACCACCGCCGAGCGTGAGGCGATCGAGGTGGCCGACTTCGGCCTCGGCCGGCTCGAGGAGATCGGGCTGCAGGTCGTCGTCTACGTGAACACGAAGCGCGTGTGCGCGAAGGAGCTCGTGCTCTTCCCGCGCCAGATGTGCCCCGAGCACCGCCACCCGCCGGTGGGAGACGACCCGGGCAAGGAGGAGACGTTCCGCTGCCGCAGCGGGCTCGTGCGGCTGCACATCGAGGGCGAGGACGAGATCGTGCTGCAGCCCGGCGAGCAGTGGACGATCCCGCCCGACACGCTGCACTGGTTCCAGGCGGGCGACGAAGGCGCCGTGGTGTCGGAGTTCTCGACGCGCAGCCGCGACGAGACCGACGTGTTCAGCGATCCGCGGATCGTTCGATAGCCGCGAGGGCGAGCTGCTCGTCGACCTCGCCGGGCAGGCCGCTCACGGGTCGTCCGCGCGTCGCTGCGTGCGGCGGTATACGCCTTGCGCTGCGCGTTCAGGCGCGTGTCGGGCGCAGCACCGTCCATCGTCGCGGCGGCGACGAGCTCGCCGTGGCTGTCGGCAACGAATACCGAGACCGGCGCGGAAGCTTCCGAGACGACGAAGTCGACGATCCTGCGGGCGCGTTCCAACTGCATCCGTTAATCGTATTTCCTTTTGGTCGTCTCTAGGATCAAACCGATGACTGCGGTCGCGATTCGAGGCAGGGCGTACCCCGTCCTCCTCCCGAAGCTGAGCGATCCGCGGCTCCACCTCGCCGCCACGATCACGTCGCTGCAGGTGATCGGGCAGGTCGGCTTCCATTTCCGTCTCTCGATCGCGCAGATTCTCGTCTCGCTCGCGACCTGCGCCGTACTCGAGGTGGGGATCGCCTTCCGCAAGCAGCACGTGCTGCTGTGGCCGGCGAGTGCGCTCCTCACCGGCAACGGGGTCGCCTTCATCCTGCGCGTCCCCGGCACCAGGCACGGCGACTGGTGGACCTTCCACGGCTGGTGGATCTACGTCGCTACGGCCGCCGTCTCGCTGCTCTCGAAGTACGTGATCAGGTGGCGCGGCGAGCACATCTTCAACCCGTCGAACATCGGGCTCGTCCTCTGCTTCCTGATCCTCGGGCGAGGCCGCGCCGATCCGCTCGACTTCTGGTGGGGGCCGATGTCCGTCTGGCTCGTGCTTGCTCTGGCAGTCATCCTGGCGGGCGGCTTCCTGATCCTGTCGCGACTCAAGTTGCTCTGGATCGCAATCGCGTTCTGGGTCTCCTTCGGCGCCGGTATCGGCGTGCTTGCCGCAAGCGGTCACGCGATGACCGCGAACTGGCACCTCGGACCGATCACGGGCTTCCACTTCTGGTGGGTGCTGGTCACCTCTCCCGAGGTGCTCGTCTTCCTCTTCTTCATGATCACCGACCCCAGGACGGCCCCGAAGGCGCCACGAGCACGCGTCGCCTACGCTGTGGCGCTCGGCCTGCTCGGAGCACTCTTGATCGCCCCGACGACGACCGAGTTCGCGAGCAAGGTCGCGTTGCTCTCGGCGCTTGTGATCGTGTGCGCCGCGAAGGCGTTGCTGCAGGCCGTGCCGGTTCGCGTCGACCGGACGCGCCTCGTACTTGCCGCGGCAGTCGGGCTCGCCGCCTGGACGGGCGTCGTCGTCTTCGCGAACGGCCATGCGGCGTCCCTCGCCTCGCCGCCGCTCCCGCCGGGCCGACTCCCGCCAATCTCGATCCTCCCGTCGCCGGGCGTCCAGACTCAGCTCAGCCGACCCACCGCCGAACTGATCGCGCACTACCTGCTCGCGGCAGAGCCCGCGAGGGCGACCGACGCGCTGCGGATCCACCTCGAGCCGGGCACTGACCAGACTCCACCCACGGCGGTGGCACAGATCGGTGGTCGCACCTTCCGGCTGCACCTGACCGGGAGCGGCGCGTGGACGCTCGCAGCGGGGACGCAGGCACCCGGGCCGCTTCAGGCGGCGCCGAGCACCACCGCTCTCGCGGGCACCCGCCTGACCGACGTCGCGGCGGCGGTCGGCCTCGACTTCCAGCAGGGCTCGTTCCACTACGGGATCTCGAACGACTACGAGGCGATGATGGGCGGAGGCGTCTGCTGGCTCGACTACAACAACGACGGCTGGGAGGACCTGTTCGCCGTCAACTCGTACTCGAGCGCCGACACGTCCGAGTGGCAGTCCCACGGCGGCCTGCCGCGGACAGCCCTCTTCGAGAACGTGCATGGGACGTTCCACAACGTCAGCGCGAAGGCGCACGCAGGTCTCCAGGTGCAGGGCGACGGCTGTGTCGCCGCCGACCTAAACGGCGACGGGCGGCCCGACCTGATCGTCACGACGACGACCGGCATCGACCTGCTCTGGAACAACGGCAACGGCACCTTCACCGAGGGCGCACGGGCAGCCGGCATGACCGCATCCGGCTGGCACACCGGCGCTGCGGTCGCCGACGTGAACGGTGACGGCCGGCCGGACGTGTTCATCGCCGGCTACTCCATCCCGAACGACCCGGTCCCGAACTCCGTGGCCGGCTTCCCGACGAATCTCGTCGGCGTCCGAGATCTGCTCTACCTGAACGAGGGGAATGACGCGAGCGGCCACGCACGGTTCCGTGAGGTCGGGGTCCAGGCCGGCCTCGAGTCCTCACAGTTCCGGCACGGGCTCGGCGCAGCGTTCATCGACTACAACGCCGACGGCCGCCCCGATCTGTACGTGGCAAACGACGAGGACCCGAACCAGCTCTACGAGAACGTGCCGTGGCCCGGCGGCGCGAAGGCCGACCCGGCCGGGCTCGGGTTCCGCTTCGAGGAACGAGGGACTGCGGAAGGGGTCGCCGACCCCTTCGCGGGCATGGGCGTGGCCTCGGCCTACAGTGCCGGCGGGCGTCTCGATCTGTTCGTGAGCAACTCGCGAGGAGAACCGCCGGCGGCGTTCAGCGCACGGACGACCGCCGGCTCGCCCGCGTTCAGAAACGCGCGGCCGGACTTCGATCCGGCGCTCGGCACCGGCTCCGCCGGTTGGGGCGCGTCCTTCGTCGACCTCTCGAACTCGGGCGCTCCGGACCTCGTGCTCGCATCGGGGGCGATCCCGGTCACGAACCTCGCCGCCGACGCCAAGGGGGTCCGTGTGCTCGGGCCGGTCGCGGGGAAGGGCAGTGACGGCCGCTTCGGCGACGCGCGCGGGATTCTCGGTCCCGCGGGCGTGCGTCTAAACGGACGCGGTCTCGCGGCGGCCGACGCAGGGAACAACGGCCGAATGGACGTGGCCATCAACACGATCGGCGGCAAGCTCGTGCTGCTCCGCCCGTCAGGCCCAAGTGGCCACTGGCTCGACGTGAAGCTCACGAGGTTCTCCCCCGGCGCCGTCGTCACCGTCGTGCTCCCGGGCGGGCGGCAGCTCTCCCGAGAGGTGCAGGCGGGAAGCAGCTACCTGTCCTCGGAGGATCCGCGCGTCCACTTCGGCCTCGCCGCCGCGACGAAGGTCAAACGCTTGACCGTGCGCTATCCGTGGGGCGGCGAGAGCCAACTCGCCGATCTCCGCGTCGACCGGATCGTCGAGGTCACCGCCCCCGCGCCGACGCCCGTGCGGGATCTCACCTCGCAGTCCTACCTTCTCGCAGGGTGCACGCCGGCAAACCTGAACGGACGGTCGATCGCGAGGGTCTGGGACGACGCGGCCGTCGCCGAGATCCGAGCGGGTGCCGCCGCCGAGCCGATGCAGGCGCGCGACCTCTTCGACGCATCGGCCGCGATGTGGGACGCCTGGACCGCGTACGACCCGCACGCACGCGGCTACTTCGTCTCGGAGAAGGCGAGCTCGCCCGACGTGGAGGCCGCCCGCGAAGTCGCCATCAGCTACGCGGCCTACCGGCTCCTGCTCTGGCGCGCCTCGTTCGAGTCGAACCTGAGCACCACGTTTGCCCTGCTGACGAGGCAGCTGAGGTCGCTCTGCTACGCACCCGGCTTCACGGGTACCGCCGGCAACTCGCCGGCCGCACTCGGGAACCGGATCGCCGCCGCGGCAATCGCGGCCGGGAAGCACGACGGCTCCAACGAGGCGGCCCACTACGCCGACCCGAGCTACACGCCGATGAACGCACCGCTCATCGTCAGCCAGGCCATCTCGACGGTGCACGACGCCACCTTCTGGCAGCCGCTCGCGCTCTCGCAGATCGCCCCGCAGGGCCTCGCTGGGGTCCCCGCGAAGGTCCAGAGCTTCGTCGGCGCCCAGTGGGGCCACGTCCGCGGATTTGGGCTCCCGGCGTCCGCCAAGGGCCTGCCGATCGATCCCGGGCCGCCCCCCTTCGGCGATCCGTCGACCGCCCGGTACAAGCAGGCCGCACTGGCGGTGATCCACGCAACCGCCGCGCCTCCCACGGCGCAGACCGACACGTCTCCCCTGGGCTGGAACGCCGTCCTCGGCTCGCTCCCGGCGGCCGCGAACGCCGCAGCCCGGCTCCGCCAGGACGTCCGGGCCGACCTCGCGCTCAACAGCGCGCTCGAGGACGCTGCAATCGCGGCGTTCGGCGCGAAACGCACCTACCAGGCGCCTCGCCCGATCTCGATGATCCGCTACCTGGCGTTCTCGGGCCAGTCGAGCGATCCGAAGGGGCCGTCCTACAGCGCCGACGGACTGCCGCTCGTGCCCGGCCTCGTCAAGCTCGTGAACGGCACGGTCGAGGTGCTCTCGCAGGGCCGCTTCGTGGTCGGCGCGAGCTGGACGCCGCCAGTGGCGACGCCCGCCTCGCCGGGCTGGGTGTCGGAGGGAAGCGCGTTCGCGTACGCGGCCGATGAGGTGCTGACCGCGTTGACCGGCCGCTCGTTCGCAAAGACCGCGGACCGGATGAGCAGCGCCGGCCTGGTGCAGGGGATCGAAACCCCCGCCGACGAGGACGCCGGACGTACGCTCGGCATCGAGGTCGGGAAGCTCGCCGATGCGCGGGCCGGGCGGCTCGGCTAGCGACCGGAGCGGAGCTGCAGGCGGCGCGCGATCGTGTCGAGCGTCACGGCGAACAGCAGGATGACGCCGGTGACCATGTAGATGATCCCGGTCGCGTACCCGGCCGTATTGAGCCCGTTCGAGACCGTGGCGATCACGAGCGCTCCGAGGAACGCGGCCCGCACCTCGCCGCGGCCGCCGAAGAGGCTCACACCACCGATCACGGCCGCCGCGATCGCGTTGAGCAGGAGCGTCCCGCCGCCGAAGTTGAGGTCGACCGAGTTGACGTTGGCGGCGAGGATGATGCCGCCGACCGCCGCCATCGCGCTCGAGATCATGAACACGAGGATGCGGATCCGGGGGACGTTGATGCCGGCGCGACGGGCAGCCTCGGCATTGCCGCCGACGGCGTAGACGTGACGGCCGAACGTCGTCCGCTTCGCGAGGAACGTCAGGATGACGAGGAAGAAGACGACGAGGACGCCGGCGAGCGGCAGCCCGTGCGGCACCTGCGCATGGTTGGCGACGGCGACGGTGCCGAAGGCCGCGACGGCGATCCCGGCCAGCTTGGCAGCGACCATCCAGGGCCTCCTGATCGCCACGCCNNGCGAGGTTCGAGAAGTAGTAGCTGGCCGTGTAGTTGATCCACCGGTCCTGGATGATGATCGAGCCTGGCTGCTCGAGTTTCTGCAGGATCACTCCCTGCCAGATCATGAAGCCCGCGAGCGTGACGACGAACGAGGGGACGCCCACGAACGCGACGATCGAGCCCTGAGCGGCGCCGATCAGCGCGCAGACCACGACTGCGGCGCCCATCGCGAGCAGCCCGTTGATCTGGTGCCCGCTACCGGGCAACTGGAGCTCCGCCACCGTGAGGGCGCCGATCCCGGCCACGTAGCTGATCGAGAGGTCGATCTCGCCGAGCAGGAGGACGAAGACGACGCCGAAGGCGAGCATGGCCGTCCCGGCCATCTGGACGATGATGTTGTCGAAGTTGTTGCCGGTGAAGAAGTTCGTCGCCTTGAAGCTGAAGAACACGACGATGAACACGATCCCCAGAGCGATCGGAAGGACTCCGAGGTTGCCCGACTTGACGTTGATGAGAGCGCGCCTATAGAGGCCGGCGAAACCGCGCAGCTCCTCCTCGCCGGAAGCGCCCTGGCCAGGTTCGACGACGTCTGCCCCGGCCGTGCTCAGAGGGCCGCTCCGGGAGCAGCGGTCGCCGGAATCCCGGAGACCTTCGTCGGCACGCCGGTCGTGATCGCGTGGACGACCTGCTCGTGGGTCGTCGTCGCGCGCTCGTAGACCCCCACGTTCCGCCCGAGCCGCAGGACGGTGATGCGGGTGGCGGTCTCGAAGACGTCGTGCAGGTTGTGGGAGATGATGACGACCGCGAGGCCCTGCTCGGCCAGGTGCCTGACGAGCTCGAGCACCTGTTCGGTCTGGGCGACGCCGAGCGCGGCGGTCGGCTCGTCCAGGATCACGAGCTTCGAGTTCCATTGCACCGCCTTCGCGACCGCAACCGACTGCCGCTGGCCGCCGGAGAGCGTTGCGACCGGCTGGCGGACCGAGTTAATCGTCGTGACGGCGAGCGACTTCAGCGTCTCGGCCGTCTTCTGCTCCATGATCGGCTCCTTCAGGCGCTGAAGCCGGTCGTGCTCCTCGCGGCCCAGGTACATGTTCTGGACCACGTCGAGGTTGTCGCAGAGAGCGAGATCCTGGTAGACGACCTCGATGCCGAGATTGGCAGCGTCCTTCGGCCCGTGGATGTGCACTTCCTTGCCCTCGAACAGGATCTCGCCGCTGTCGGCGGAATGCGTGCCGGCAACGCACTTGACGAGCGTCGACTTGCCGGCGCCGTTGTCGCCGACGAGCGCCATCACCTCGCCGGTGCGCACCTCGAAGTCGACCTCGCTCAGCGCCTGCACCGAGCCGAAGGACTTCGTGATGTCGCGGAGTTGCAGAAGTGGTGGGGTCTCGTTCACAGCCGGTTCATTTCCTACCACAAGACCGGTGGAGGCGCCCGGCCGGGCGCCTCCACCGATTTCGATCGTCCTACGTGAGTACGTCCCTACTTAGCAGTACTGCTTGTACTCGCCAATGCAGACTTCGCTCTTCTTGAGGAAGCCTTGCGTGAAGAGCTGCTTGTAGTTCGACTTCGTGATCCACTCCACGGGCAGCGTGAGCGTCGGCTCCTTCTTCTTGCCGTTCAGCCTGAACGTGGTCGCCTTCGGCTTCTGGCCCTTCAGGAGCGCAACCGCAGCCGCGGCCGCGGCATTCGCCTCGAGGGGCACGTACTTGTACACCGTGCCCGTCTGCCAGCCGGCGAGGATGTACTGGATGCCCTGCGCGGTCGCATCCTGGCCGCTGAGCGGGATCGGCGGCAGCTTGCGAGCCTTCAGGTCAGCGATGACGGCGCCGGCGATGTTGTCGTTCGCTGCGATCACCGCGTCGATCTTGTTGTTCGTCTTGACGAGCATCTGAGCGAACATCGGGCCGGCGTTGGTTGCGAGCCAGTCGGGCACGAACTGCTGCGGGCCCTTCGTGATCGCGCCGCTCTTGTAGAGCGGGTTCAGCACGGCGTCGTTTCCGCTCTTGAACCAGAACGCGTTCTGGTCGGTCGGGCCGCCCCAGAGCTCGGCGACGACGCCCTTCTTGGCGTAGGTGCCGTTGGCCTTCATGGCGGCAATGATGCCGTTGGCCTGGGCCTGTCCGACCTTTTTGCCGTCGAAGGTGACGTAGACAGACGCCGTGCCTCCGATCACCTGGCGGTCGTAGTCGATCGCCTTCCCACCCGACGAAGTGAAGAGCTTCTCGATCGACGCGGCCGAGCCGTTGTCGAGCGCGGTCTCGATGACGACCTTGGCTCCGGCGGCCAGGCATGCCTGGGCCTGTGCCTTCTGCTTCTGGGGGTCGTTAAGGGCGTTGGTGATCGAATACGTCACGCCCGCCTTCTTGAGCGCCTTGGCGAAGTCCGGGGCGTCGAACTGCACCCAGCGGACGGACGACTTCGTGTCCGGAAGCAGGACACAGACCTGGACACTTGCCGTCTTCTTCGTGGTGCTCGCCGTGGCACTTGCCACGACGAACACAGCAAGGCCGGCGGTCGCGAGCGCAACAAGCGCGAGCACCGTCGACCTGCGGACCGATTTCTTCAACATAATCTCCTTCGTTTCGCTACGGAGAGCCGATTACGGGTCAAGTTCCCGGATTTGGCGCTCCGAGTCAAGTTGTAGGTTCATGAGGGTATACCGTGAGAGTAGGCTCGTGCCCATGAAGACTTCATTGGGGATCTGGGCGTTCGGCGCGATGGCCACCCGTTTCAACCCGGGCGGCTACAAGCCGGACCTGGCTGGGATTTCTACAGTGACCAAGGTGCGCACCGCGATCGAGGGCCTCGGCGATTTGATCGACGATTACGAGTTTCACTACCCGCAGGAGGTCTCACGCGAGAACCTCGAGGCGGTGCAGCAGGCGCTCGATGGGCACGGCATGTACTGCGTCGCGAGCGGCCTCCACCTCGACCCGCGCTTCGGCAAAGGAGGCTTCTCCTCGCCGGACGACGCGACGCGCAAGGAGGCGCTGCGACTGACGACGGAGGGAATCGACCTGGCCGCCGACGTCGGCGCGCACTTCATCATCTGGCCGGGGATCGAGGGCTACAACTACCCGTTCCAGACGGCGTACGCCGATTCGTGGAAGCGCTTCATCGACGGNNTCAACATGGACTGGCAGCACCTGATCATGAACGGCGAGAACCTCGCCGAATACGCGGCACTCCTCGCGGCGGACGGGCTGCTCGGGCACCAGCACGGCAACTCCGGCTGGGGCACCTTCGACGACGACAACATGGTCGGCGCGACAGCGTTCATGGAGACGCTCGAGCTCGCGGTCGAACTGCGGCGTATCGGCTACGGGGAGAACGGCGAGCGGCTCGGCCTCGACCTGTACCCGTACACGGAGGATGCGGTCGGCGCCGTCAGGCGCTCCGTCCTCCAGTGGCGGTTCATCGACGGCGTCGCCGCGAAGATCGACGAAGCAGAGCTCCGCAAGGCGCAGCAATCGAAGGACGCCGTCCGGGCGTACGAGCTCGTGTACGCCGCGCTCGGCGCGTGAGCTCGCCCCTCATCGGAATCGACGTCGGGACCTCCGGCGTCAAGGCGATCGCGATCTCGCCCGACGGCGAGGTCCTCGCGAGCGCGGACGAGAGCTACCCGTTGTCGACGCCCCATCCCGGCTGGTCGGAGCAGGATCCCGACGACTGGTGGGGCGCCGCGGAGGCGTGCCTCGCGCGCTTGCCCGACGGTCCGGTCGGCCTGTCGGGGCAGATGCACGGGCTCGTCACGCTCGGCGCCGGCGAGCAGGTGCTGCGACCCGCGATCCTCTGGAACGACCAGCGCACGACCGCCGAGTGCGCGGAGATCGAGGCGCGCGTCGGCCTCGACCGCCTGATCGCGCTCACCGGCAACCGCGCGCTGACCGGCTTCACCGCGCCGAAGCTCCTCTGGCTCCGCGCACACGAGCCCGAGACGTACGCGCGGATCCGCCACGTGCTGCTGCCGAAGGACTACGTGCGGCTCCGCCTGACAGGCGAGCACGCGATCGACGCCGCCGACGCGTCGGGGACGCTGCTCTTCGACGTCGCGGGCCGACGCTGGTCGGAGGAGGTGTGCGACGCGCTCGAGATCCCGGCCGAGTGGCTGCCACCCGCCTACGAGTCGACGGAGATCGCAGGCGCGGGCGACCAGGCGGCCGCTGCGCTCGGGATCGGGATCACCGCGCCGGGGCCCGTGTCGGTGGTGCTCGGGACCTCGGGCGTCGTCTTCGCCGTGCTGCCGGCGTATGCGCCGGACCCCGAGGCGCGGGTGCATGTCTTCTGCCACGCGGTGCCGGGCACCTGGCACGCGATGGGCGTGATGCTGAGCGCCGCCGGCTCGGCCGCGTGGCTGCGGGAGGCGCTCGGCGCCGACCTGCAGGCGCTCGACGCCGAAGCGGCCGACTGGGAGGCGGGCGTCGAAGGCCTCCTGTTCGCGCCGTACCTCGCCGGCGAGCGCACTCCGCACGCCGACGCGAATGCGCGCGGCGCCTTCACCGGCCTCTCGGTGCGCCACGATCGCGGCGCCTTGTGGCGGGCAATGCTCGAGGGCGTCGCCTACGGCCTGCGCGACTCGCTGGAGCTGCTGCGCGACCTCGGCGTTTCGCCGAAGGTCGGTCGCGTCTCCGGCGGCGGTGCGCGCAGCGAGCTCTGGCTGCGCATCGTCGCCTCGGTGCTGAACCTGCCACTCGAGCGCACCGTCTCGGAGGAGGGCTCGGCGTTCGGCGCCGCGCTCCTCGCCGGCGTCCGCGCGGGTGTCTTCGCCGACGCCGGCGAGGCGGTCTCGCGCTGCGTGCGCGTGCGCGACCGCGTCGAGCCGGATCCCGGCTGGGTCGCCGTCTACGAGCGAGGCTACGACCGCTATCGCACCCTCTACCCCACCCTGCGTCCACTGGAGGACACCAATGACTCTTGAAGGAAAGACGGCCGTGATCACCGGCGCGAGCCGCGGCATCGGCGCGGCGCTTGCGCACATGCTGCATGCGCGAGGGGTCAACCTCGGCCTCGCTTCGCGGAGCGGAGACGACCTCGGGCTCGACCGCACCGTCGCCCAGCCCTGCGACGTGCGCGACCTCGACGCCCTGGAGCGTCTGTGCACCGAGACGGCCGACGCGTTCGGCGGCATCGACATCGTGGTCGCGAACGCCGGGGTCGGCGCCTACGGCGCGTTCCTCGACCTCTCGCGCGAGCACCTCGACGAGATGATCGACGTGAATCTGAAGGGAACGCTGTACGCGATTCGCGCGGCGCTCCCGCACATGGCGGG
>PLDP01000242.1:0-8574 GCA_003136795.1 Actinomycetota bacterium | reverse complement strand
CGCCACTTCCGGATGCTCGAGACCGCGTTGCGCCCGATGACCGAGCCAGCCTGGGGCTAGGAGAGCCGCCGGGCGCAGCCGGCACTCCGGTGGGTGCCAGGCACCCACCGGAGTGCCAATAGCGTGACGATGCGTCCACATCGGTTCCCTTTTGGCCTTGCGTGGCTCAGACTTGAACAGCGGGCACAGTCGCCCGTCGGTGCCTGGCACCGAGAGAAGCGCGGCCACTCCGGTGGGATGCCGGCTCTGCGTCGAGCAGGGGGTTGCGCTGGGAGATGGCTTCGCCGAAGGACGACACCGGCGTCGCGCGCTCAGGCGTCCGCGTCTTGCTCGTCGCCCTCCGCGGGCTTCTCGCGCTGGTGCCACGGCTGGAACGTCACCGTCAAGCGGTCGATGCGCTGGCCCTCGACCGAGTCGACCTGAAAGCGCAGCCCGTCGTGCGACACCTCGTCGCCCGGCTCCGCCGCGCGGCCGAGCTCGCCGAAGACGAAGCCCGCGATCGTGTGGTAGTCCTCCTCCGGCAGGGCGCAGTGGAAGCGCTCGTTGAAGTCGTCGATCGGGAACGTCCCATCGATGCGGATCGTGTCGTCGTCGATGCGCTCCACGGTCTCGTCGGGCAGGTCGAACTCGTCCTCGATCTCGCCGACGATCTCTTCCAGGAGATCCTCGAGCGTGACGATGCCCTCCATCGAGCCGTACTCGTCGATCACGACCGCGAGGTGCTGGTTCGTGCGGCGGAACTCGGTGAGGAGCGCGCCCAGGTCCTTCGTCTCCGGGACCATGTACGCCGGCCGCACCAGTGACTCGACGTCGACCAGACTGATCCCGCGATCGTGCATCGCCTCGATCAGGTTGCGGATGTGCAGCACGCCGACGATGTCGTCGAGTGTTTCGCGGTAGACGGGATAGCGCGTATAGGGCGACTCGAGCACCGCCTTGAGCGCCTCTTCGGCCGGGAGCGCGATCGAGATCGCGACCACTTCCGGCCGGGGCACCATCACGTCCGAGACTTCCTTGTCGGCGAAGTCGAAGACCTTGTAGAGCATCTCCTGCTCTTCGTGCTCGATCTCGCCCTGCTCGGCCGACGAGCTGAGGAGCATGCGCAGCTCGGCCTCCGAGTGCGCCTGGTGCTCGGCGCCCGGCGGCTCCAGCCCGAGCGCGCGCAGGATCAGCGTCGTCGACTCCTGCAGCACCCAGATCAACGGGCGGAAGACGAGGAAGAACAAGTGCACCGGCGTCGAGAGCGCGAGCGCGGTCCGTTCGGGATGGCCGAGCGCGATTCCCTTCGGCACGAGCTCGCCGATCACCACGTGCAGGTAGGTGACGATCAGCAGCGCCACGATCACCGCGAGGATCGAAGCCATCACCGAGTCGAGATGGTGCGCGAGCACCTGCTCGCCGAGAGCGCCGATCGCGAGCGACGAGATCGTCACCCCGAGCTGCATCGCCGAGATGAAGCGCGGCGGGTTGCCGGTGATCCGCAGGACGGCACGCGCCCGGCGGTTGCCCTCGTGCTCGAGCTCCATGATCCGCGTGCGCCGCGAGGTGACCAAGCCATATTCAGCCGCCACGAAGAACGCGTTCAGGAACACCAGCCCGAGCAGGGCCAGCATCTGCAGGAGGAAGGTCACGAAACCAGGCGCCCCGCAGGCGCGCGCGTACTGGGCGGCAGATCGTCGTCCACGCGAATCAGTGAGCGGAGTATAGCCGGGGAGTGGACAGAGCGAACAAGTGTTCGTATCATCGGGAGATGCGCGTCGAGTACCGCGAAGAGCCCTGCAAGGTGGCGCTCAACCGTGTCAAGGGCATGCCCTTCGAGTGGTCGCTCAATCCCTACATGGGCTGCGTGCACCGCTGCACCTTTTGCTACGTGCGCGGCTTCGAGCAGCGCGCCGACCGGCCGTCCGACGACCGCTACGGCACGTCGATCCGCGTCAAACCGAACATCGCCGAGGTGCTGCGCCGCGAGCTGGGGCGCACGGGCCCGCGCGACGACGGTGTGGCGATCGGCGCGGCGACCGACCCGTACCAGCCGGCAGAAGGGCGCTACCGGCTGACGCGGGCGTGCATCGAGGTGCTGCGCGATGCCGGCCAGCCGTTCTCGATCATCACGCGCGGGCCGCTGATCGTGCGCGACATCGACGTGCTCGTGGAGGCTTCCCGCCGCGCCGAGGTCTCCGTGACGTTTTCGGTGCCGACGGTCGACGACGACGTCTGGCGCACGACCGAGCCCGGCACCGCGCCGCCGCGCCAGCGCCTGCGCGCGCTCAGCGAGCTCGTGCAGGCCGGGGTGCGCGCCGGCGTCGGCATGGCTCCCATCCTCCCCGGCCTCTCCGACCACCCGGATCAACTCACCCGCGTCGTCGAGGCCGCGCGCGCGGCCGGGGCCTGCGGCGTCTGGGCGAACCTGCTCTACCTGCGGCCGGGGACGCGCGAGCACTTCCTCGCCTGCCTCGCACGCGATTGGCCCGAGCTTCTGCCATCCTACGAACGGCTCTATGCCCGGCGTGCCTACCTGCCGCAGAACGAGGCGCAGCCTGCAAAGAACGAGGTGCGCCGCCTCGCTCGGGCGCACGGGATCCGCGACCGCCGGCCCGAGCCGCTCCGTCCGCCGGAGCGCGCCGAACAACTTTCGCTCCTTTCAGCATAGGATTGACAACTCATGGCAGACGAGATCACGACGCTGATCGTCGACGACCACGAGGTCGTGCGCGAGGGCCTGCGGCTTTCGCTCTCCCGCGCGCCGCACATCCGCGTCGTCGGCGAGGCCGCAGACGGCGCCTCGGCGGTCGAGATGGCGGAGCGCCGCAAGCCGGACGTCGTGATCATGGACGTGCGCATGCCGGGCATGGATGGGCTCGAGGCGACAAAGCTCTTGACGGAACGCGTCCCCGAGTCGAAGGTCCTGATCTTCACCGCGTACTCGGAGCGCTCGCTCCTCAGCCGCGGCCTGGAGTCGGGCGCGAAGGGCTACATCCTCAAGGAGGCCCCGCACCAGACGCTCGTCCGCGCGATCGAGAAGGTCGCAATGGGTGAGGGCTACGTCGACCCGGCACTGATGCCGGCGTTCCTCGCCGGCAAGGACCAGACCGACATGCTGACGACCCGCGAGCGGGAGATCCTCCAGCTGCTCGCCGACGGCATGTCGAACGCCGACGTCGCAGGGCGGCTCTTCATCTCGCAGGAGACCGTGAAGAGCCACGTGCGCCACATCCTCACGAAGCTCGAGGCCGACACTCGCACCCACGCGGTCGCGATCGCTCTGCGCGAAGCCATCATCGATTGACCGAGGCGTCAATTGACTGACGATGCGCTCGACCGGCTGATCTCGGCGGAGCAGGACGAGCGGCGCCGGATCGCGCTGTTCCTGCACGACGGGCCCGTGCAGAACCTGGCCGGCATCGCGCTGATGCTCGACGCCGCCCTGCACGCGATCGAGACGGGGAAGCTGGACGACGCGAAGAGCGTGGTCGCCACCTCGCTCGAACGCCAACGGGCGACGATCAGGGAGCTTCGCGACCTCTCGTTCGCGCTCGAGCCGGTCGTGTTGCGCGACCAGGGCTTCGGGCCGGCGCTGCACGCGCTCGCCGAGCAGATCGGCACCACGAACCAGATTCGAATCGACCTCGACGTCGAGGAGGCGGAGCGGATCGGCCAGACCGCGCAGGTGGCGATCTACACGATCATCCGCGAGCTGCTCGACCAGGCGATGCGCCGCGCCCCGCTCAGCCACATCGTCGTGCGGATGCAGGCGACCGACGACGGCGGCGTCGAGACGACGATCGCCGACGACGCGGAGCCCGAGCGGCGGCGCCGCTCCCTCGAGGCGGTCGAGGAGCGCGTCAAGCAGCTGCATGGGACGATCGCCGTCGACACAGCCGACGCGGGCACGCAGGTCGTCGTGACGCTGCCGCCGTACGCGACGCGGCGGTAGGCTGCGCGCCGATGGCTGACGGAAACGGCTACCTCCTCTTCGTCTGGTCACCCGCGGGCTACTCGCTGCGGGAGCTGCAGGGCGATCCGCCGCAGGTCGGGGAAGAGCTCGAAGACGGCGAGCGCCAGCTGATCGTGAACAAGATCGGCGCATCGCCGCTGCCCGGCGACACGCGTCGCTGCGTGTTCTCCGTCGGGAAGTAAGAACCTGGTTTCCCGCAGGGAACCAGGTTCGTGTCTGAGACGATCGATTGAGACGTGAACCTGGTTTCGCCTGCGGCGAGAACCAGGTTCAGCGCGCGACGTCTTCGGCGGCCGCCAGGCCGAGCACGAGCGCCTGGGCGAGGCCGCTCGCGTAGCCGCCGGTCGACACGCCCCCCGCGTCGACGCCTGCCGCCCAGAGCCCGTCGAGCGGCGACCCGTCCTCCCGCAGCACGCGCGCTCGCTCGTCGACGCGCAGCCCGCCGATCGTATGGGTGATCGAAGCGATCACGCGCACCGCCGCGACGACGCCTTCGGGCGGGTCGAACGGCAGGTCGGAGAGCTCGACGCGCGCCTCCGCGGGCGCGGCCTCCACCATCTGGCCGACTGTGCGATCGCGCACCCTCTGCTCGAGCGCCGCCGCGTCGAGCAGGTAGTAGGCCTTCGCGTCACGCCGGCGCGCGGTGGCCTGCACGACGTTCGTCTCGGACCACGACACGTCGCCCGACCGGAAGAACTCGACCCCGTCCTCGTCGAAGATCCGCGCGAAGCGCCCGTACAACTGTGAGAGCGAGACGAGCTCCGTCTCGTCCCAGGGCGCGTCCGGCATGTTGCGGCCGTAGAACTCGTCCATCCCGGCGGTGAGAGCCGCGCCGCGGTCGAGCGCGTGGCACAGGCCGTCCCCTTCCGACCACGGATTCGCGCGCAACCGCAGCGAGGCCGCGGGCGTGATGTAGCGCGTGACGAGATCCGACGAGGCCGCGAAGCCTCCGGTGCAGAGGATCGTCGTCTCGTCGTCGCAACCTTGCGCATTCAGCTCGATCTGCGAGACGTGGTTCGCGAGCACCTCAGCGAGCCCGCGCGGGCTGAAGCGCTTTCCGACCGTGCGCGGGTTGCCGGTCTCCTCCCAGACGGCGCGGGCGCCGAGCACCTCGAGCCACTCGAGCGCGTCGTCGAGGCCGTCCCACACGAGACGCTGCAGCCGCTCGTCGCCGTCCGGGCACTCGCGGCGGAACTCGTCCCAGTCGCGGTGGCGCCAGATCACGCAGGACGAGAGCAGCATCGACCCGCCGATCCGCGTGCCCTTCTCGCGCACGGTGACCGTGCAGCCGAGCTCGCGCAGGCGCGCGGCGGCCACGAGCCCGGCCATGCCGGCGCCGGCGACGACCACTAGGTGAGGGAGAACGTCGGCTTGTGCTCGACGTACTCGATGCGCACGCGCTCGGGCCCCCAGAGGAACGCCGCGTACGTGTTCGCAGCGTCGACGACGGACTCGACCTCGATCCCAAGGTCGCCGGCGTCGGCGATCACGTCGTCGGCCGAGTCCACCAGCACGGCGAGGTGGTTCAGAAGCGGCCGCTTCGGTGCGCCGGGATCGCCTTCGTGGAAGACGACGAAGGCTCCGCCCACCTCGACCCGCGCCGGACCGGCCGGGGCGAAGCCGTACCGCTCGTACTCCTGCGCGGTCGCCTCGGGCGTCGACGACCACAAAGCGACGTGGTCGAGGTCGTATTCCACGTCGGTCTCCGCCTGCACGAGCGTCAGGAAGATCCCTTCCCCGGCCTCGAAGACCTCGGGTGCGCCGTCCGGCAGGGCGGCACGCGCCGCGGCCAGGTCGGAGACGCGCAGGGCGACGTGCTTGAGCGCCCCCCGCTCCCGCGGCCCTGCGGCGTCGAACAGGGTCAGCTTGCCGCGCCGGGCGTCGCTTCCGAGCAGGGTGAAGTTGTCTTCGTGCGCGATCACGTGCATGCCGACGTGGCGTTCGAGGAACGCAGCGATCGGCGTGCGGTCGGCGACCCAGCAGGCGACGTGATCGAGTGTCTTCGGTTGCACGAACGCGAACGTTATCGACCGCGACCCGGTTGCCGACACAACGGGTGAAAGCGCCGCGTCCGGGCCCCGCACGCAAGGGGCCCGGACGCTTGGCGCGACCTACCTCGAGCTGCGGCGCGCGGTGCGAGAGCGAGACGCGGACTTGCGTGCGCCGCTCTTGCGAGCCGAGCCGGCCTTGCGAGGAGCAGCCTTGCGAGCCGAGGTCTTCTTCTTCCGGCCCGCGGCTGTCTTCTTGCGAGCTCCGCCTGCCTTGCGCGGGGCGCTCTTCTTCTTGGCACCTGAAGTCTTCCGGGCGGTGGTCTTCTTCCGCGCGGTCGTCTTCTTACGAGCGGTGCCCCGCTTCGCGGAGGAAGCCTTCCGAGCGGTGGACTTCTTCCGCGCGGTCGTCTTCTTGCGAGCGGTGGTCTTCTTCCGCGCCGTGGTCTTCTTGCGCGCGGTGGTCTTCTTGCGGGCCGTCGTCTTCTTGCGCGCGGTGGTCTTCTTGCGCGCCGTCGACGCCTTGCGGGCCGTGGTCTTCTTGCGAGCGGTCGTCTTCTTCGCAGCGGTCTTCTTCTTTGCTGCCGACTTCCGCTTCGGAGCTGCCTTCTTCTTCGCCGCGGCCTTCTTCTTCGTGCCGGACTTCTTGGCCGAAGACTTGCGCGACGTCGAGCTCTTGCTGGAGCTACGCGAGCCGGAGCGTGACGAAGACCGTGTGCGCGCCGGAATGGCGGCAACGAGCTCTGCACTCTCCTGCGAGTCGCCGATGGCTGACTCGCCCCACGTTTCGTCGGCGGCGTCCGCCGACGGTTCGCTCAACGAGCCGGCGTCGGGCGTCTGTGACGTCTCGCCGGTCCCGCTCCAATCCTCTTGGGTCACAATGACCTCCTGAGTTGGATTGCGCGTGCACGATTCCCTACCATGTTCGTTTGTACCGTGCAACGCGGACGGACAACTTCCTCCGCACGTTGCTGGAAAGGAAATCCATCCCTCTCGACGCACACACTACGCGCGTTTGCTAATTATGGTTTCGACGTCGGTGCGTCGACTCCGCCTACGTTTTTTGAGAGTCGCCCTACGCGATCGGTTCGTTCTGAACGTTGTGCTCGGTGGCGTACTCGTCCGTCAGCCGGTTCACGACGTCCATGCCCTCGCCGTAGGCGTAGTTGATCTTGACGAACGGCTCCCATTTGTCCGGCAGCGCGTCCTCGGGGAAGATCGCCTCCACCGGGCACTCGGGCTCGCAGGCGCCGCAGTCGATGCATTCCTCAGGGTCGATCACGAGGATGCGGCCGGCCTCGTGGATGCAGTCGACGGGGCAAACGTCGACGCACGAGCGGTCTTTGATGTCGATGCAAGGCTCNNACGTCCGGGTAGCTGTCCGCGACGTCCTCCGCGTCGATGCGCGCGATGTCCGCGATCACGAGGTCGGGGGGCTCGACCCCATCCGACGTCTCAAAGCGATGCTCGGGCAGGATCGCCTCGAGCTTCCCCCGGATGAAGAGGTCGACCCCACACAGCAGGATCGTTGCCATGCCTGATCGCGAGACTAGCACCGTCGTCACGGCCTACCAACACGGGCTCGCGCTCGCGCGCGCCGGCGCGTTCTTCGAGGCCCACGAAGCGTTCGAGACGGCGTGGCGCGACTGCGCCGCCGCGGAGCGCGACTTCTTCCAGGGGCTCGTGCACGTCGTCGTCTCCGCCTACCAGCGCGGGCGCGGCAAGCCGGTGGCTGCGGAGCGCCAGCGGGCGAAGGCGCTGCGGCGGCTCGCGCCGTTCGCGCCCGCGCATCGCGGGCTCGACGTCGCCGCGATCCTCGGTGCGCTAGAGCGAGCCGAGCCCGATCTTCGTCAGCACCTGGTCGAGCGCGATCTGCAGCCACCAGTTGCGATTGAAGAAGAGCAGCAGCCCGAGCGCGACGAGGGTGGCGCCTGAAAGGACGCGCACGACGCCGTAGTGGTCGCGCACCCAGCGAAACGCAGTCATGGCGTGCGCAAACGCTATGCCGGCGAGCACGAACGCCGCGCCGAGCCCGAGCGAATAGGCGACGAGCAGGACGACGCCGCGCGCGATCGACCCGGTGCCAGACGCGAGGACGAGGATCGACGCGAGCACCGTGCCGATGCACGGCGCCGCGCACACGGCGAACGCGCCGCCGAGCAGCGCCTTCGAGCCGCGGCGACGCGCATGCTGCAGCAGGCCGGGCGCGAAGGCGCGCTCCGGCCAGGGCAGCAGCCCCGCGAACGCGAGCCCGAGGACGACCAGCACGAACCCGGCGATCTTCAGCTGCGTCGGCTTGTCGACGGCGCTCCCCACGGCCGCAGCGCCGGCGCCGAGCAGCACGAAGACGATCGTGAAGCCGAGGATGAAGGGCACGCTCGTGAGCGCGATCCTCCGCCCCACGCCGCGCTCGCCGAGCCGGTCGATCTCGACGGCGGAGATCGCCGACAGGTAGCCCGGCACGAGCGGCAGCACGCACGGCGTCACGACGGAGACGAGCCCCGCGGCAAAGGCGATCGGGAGCTTCTCAAGCATCGAACCGCGCGAGCGCGTCGTCGACGAGCTGCTCGTCCGCCGCGTCGAGGACCGGCGCCCTCGGTGGGCCCCCGCGGGCGTCGCGCTTGCGCGACC
>PLDP01000122.1 GCA_003136795.1 Actinomycetota bacterium | reverse complement strand
CACAACGCCCACCCGCCGTTGGAGCCGGGCCTTCGGGCCCGGCTCCAACCTCTGGACGGCGATCGTCCTGCTCGGGCTTGCGTTCGTGGCGGTCGCGGTCTCGTTCGCGGTCGTTCTCGCGACCCGCACGCGCCCCGTCGCCACGTACGGCGGCCTGCCGAGCTGGCTGCCGACGGCGCAGGTCGACGTCGGCCGGGTCGTCCAGGCAAGCGCCGCGCACCCGTGGCGGGCGATCGAGGGCGATGCGGTCTCGGTGCGCGTCGACGGCGGTCGTGTGCTCGCGACGGTCGTCGGTCCCGACGTTCCCGAGGACGGGAAGTTCCCGGTGCCTGCGACGAGCCCGTGCACGTTCACCATTACGCTGAACGGACTGGCAGGCGAGGTTCCGCTCGCGCCGCGAGCGTTCACGATCCTCGACGAGCTCGGCCACCTGCACCGCCCGCAGGTCACGGCGGCGGGTGGAGGCGCCGTGCCGACGGAGATCCGTGTCGGCCGGACGGTCACGCTCACGGTGCAGGACGTGCTCCCGACGGGAGGCGGCCGCGTCCGTTGGTCGCCCGGCGGGACGACGCCAATCGTCTCCTGGGACTTCGACGTCGAGATCGACTAAGCCGGGCAGAACGAGGACTTCAGCGCCTCCTCATCCCAGCCGGCTGTGCGCACTCCCGCTCGGTAGGCGCTCTCGAGGAACCCGAGCAGGGTGGCCTTCGGGTCGCTGCTCGTACGAACGGCGTCGTAGGGCAGGAGCGCAAGCGAGCCCGTTCCCTGCTCGACCCAGTGTGCGGCGGCGGGGTGCAGCGCCTGCTCGCGCAGGCCGGCCGGCTCGGGGGCGGTGTACGAGTAGAACGCGGCCTCGCCGATCGAGTCGTCGCCGGCCCAGAAGCCGAACGAGATCAGCTCGTGCGAGTAGGCCTCGTCGGTCACCGGATCGCGGCCGGCGACGAACGGCGCGGGGCGGCCCGAAAAGCGGGTCACGGCGAGGTCGAAGCTGTGCCAAAAGAGATGCACGGGGCTCGACTTGCCGCAGAACCAGCCGCTGAACTCGGTGAACACCTCGTCGATCCAGCCGAGGATGCGCCAGAAACGCTCGACGTAGTCCGCCTGGTAGCTCGCGTGCTCCGCGTCTTCAGTGAACGGCGTCGTCATCGGCACGCCGAACGGCCGCTCGCGAATCGCCACGTCGACGCCGGCGCGTCCAAGGAGCTCGTGGAACTGCCGGTCGAATTCGGCGACCGACAGACCGTCGACGAATGCGAACGACTCGACCTTCCCACGGTCGTTGCGCACGACGAGCCGATGATCGATGAAGTCGAAGTCGACACTGAACGCGATGCCGTGCTGGTGCATGCGCCTGGTCGTCAGCCCGCGAACGTCGACGTACAACGGGACGTTCCACCAGTGGTTGTCGGGCGGCGTCGATGCGAGCCTCACCTTGCCCACGATCTGCGCCCAGAGATGCAGCGTGTCCTTCGTCTGCCGCCACTCGTCGTAGGGAAGCGCCGGAAGCAGGCCGCTCACCCGATCACGAAGGCCACATCGTCGACGAAGCAGTAGCTCCAGTCCTCACCCGGTTCGGCGGAGCGGACGAGCGGATGATCGTCGGCGGCTGCGTGCTTCCGCGCGTGTTGGTTCGGCGAGGAGTCGCAGCAGCCGATCTTGCCGCAGGTCAGGCACATGCGGAGATGCACCCACCGCGCGCCGATCGCGAGGCAGTCCTCACAGCCCGCAATCTGCGCCGGCAGCTCGGTGACGGAGATCTGATCGAGGTGAATGCAGGCGGCCACCCCCGCATGATGCCAGCGCGACTCAGGCCGACTGAATATCGGCGAGCGCGTCGCCCAGCCGGTCGAGCGCGGAACGGATCCACGGCAGCGCGGTCGGGTCGTCGCTGCGCAGCGACTCCCAGCGCTCGGCGTCGTTCGCACCGTAGAGCAGGCTCGTCGCCATACGGAAGCGCAGCCCTCCCGGCTCGTCGCCGAACGCCTCGCCGGAGAGCACCGCGATCTCGAACCGTTCGAGCAGCAGCTCCGCCAGCTCCGCGCCGGTGTGCGCGCCGAGCGCCGCGAGCTGCGGCCGCAGCGGCTCGAAGTCGGGATAGAGATAGAAGGCGCCCGCCGGCGGGCGGCACTCGACGCCCGCGTCGCGGAGCACGCGATGGGCCGCGCGCGTCGTCACGCTGTGCAGCCGGCGGCTCGCAGCGACGTGGTCGCGGATCTCCGCCGGCTCGTCGAGCACGAACGCAGCGGCGTGCTGCATCGGCGCGGCCAGGCTCGACCACACCTCGCTCGCGAGCCCGGTCAGCGCATGCAGCGTCGACGATCCCGCGGGCAGCCGGACGAAGCCGACCCGCCAGCCCCCGAGCGCCATGCTCTTCGAGAGCCCGCTCGTCACGTACGTCCGGTCCGGCAGCAGCTCGGCCGGGCTGCGGAACGTGTCGGGCTCGTAGGTGAGGTCGCGGTAGATCTCGTCGGAGACGATTGCGAGGTCGTGCGCCGCGCAGATCTCGCACACCTCGCGGAGGAGCGCTTCGGATGCGAGTGTGCCGGTCGGGTTGTCGGGCAGCGTGAGCACGAGCACGCCCGGGCTGCCGCCGTTCTCGCGGGCCTCTGCGAGCACGCGCTCGAGTCCCGCCGGCTCGGGCAGGCCGCCCGCCTCGGCGCCGATCGGCGCGCGCCACACCCGCTTCCCGGCAAGGGCCGCCTGCGCCGCGTAGCTCACCCACGACGGCGTCGGCAGGACGATGTCGCCCGGCAGGATCGAGAGCAGTGCGAAGAGGAGCGCCTTGCTTCCCGGCGCGAACACGATCTGTTCCGGTGCGGTCGGCAGCCCGCGGCGCTCGAAGTACCCGGCCGCGGCCTCGCGCACCGCGCGCGAGCCGGCGACCGAGCCGTACGCGTTGTCGGGCGCGCCGCGCGCAAGCGCTTCTGCGATCGCGGGAAGAACCGGCAGGCCGGCCTCGCCGAAGGCGAGGTGCACAACGGGCACGCCCGACTCGATCTTGGCGCGGATCCGCTCGTTGGCGGCGAGCGTCGCCGAGGGATCGACGACGAATGCGTGCTCCGTGCGCACGCCCTGGAGCATTACGGCGGTCTAGAGCGAAGTCAAAAGCCGGGGGTCGAGCAGCGCCTGCAGTGACGGAACGACGCGCTCGGCGCCGAAGCCCTGGAGGAGCTCGCCCTGAGCGCCTTCGCCGACGCCGATCACCGTGAGGCCGGCCGCGTGCCCGGCGGCGATGCCGGCCGCGCTGTGCGTGAGCGTCACAGCATCCTCGGGGCGCGCGCCGAGACGCCGGCAGGCATCGAGCAGCAGGTCGGGGGCTGGGCGCGAGCGCAGTCCCTCGGTGCGGATCACGTCTGCGTCGACCCGTTCCTCGACCACGCTCGTGAGCCCGGCGAGCTCGAGGATCGGCAGCGTGCTCGAGCTGGCGGAGACGACGGCGCGCCGGAGGCCGCCATGCCCGGTCGCCTCGAGATGGCGGCGCGCGCCGGGCACCGCGCTGACGCCCCGCTGGTGCAGTCCGCGCGCCATCGCCTCGCCCTTGCGCCTCGCGAGGCCGTAGGCGGTGTCGGCGACAGCCGGATCGCCGTACCGTCCTTCCGGCAACTGGATGCCGCGGCTGGCGAGGAACGCGTGCACGCCCTCGAGCCGAGGCCGCCCGTCGATGTAGCTCCGGTAGTCGGCGCCGCGGTCGAACCGGATGAAATGCCAACCCGTCGTCTCGCTCAGGCGCAACAGAAAATCGTCGAAGACCTCGGCCCAGGCCCAGGCGTGCAGCACGCCGCTGTCGGTGAGCACGCCGTCGAGGTCGTAGAGGCAGGCGGTGGTGCCGTCGGGCAGGCCGAGCATCTTCGTCGTCACGGGCACGGGGGAGAGCCACGGCAGCGGCTGCACGCCGGTCAGCCGGCCGAGGCGGGTGAGGATCTGCGCCGTCTCGAGCCGCTCCTGCACGAGCTCGTGTCGCCGCGCGTCGAGGTTCGGGATGTGCACGGGGCCGTGCGCGGCGGCCAGCGCATGCTCGGCGGCGTCGAGCGCCTGCTGCCAGCGTGAGGCGATCGTGTCGAGCTCGGGCGGCTGAAGCGGGCGCGGCATTGGTTCGGGCGCCGACGGCACCTGGGCCGGGCGAGGTTCGAGAGGGATCACGACCGGGGCGCTCATCCTCGAGCACAGCATCGACCCACGCGCAGCAGTCTGCATCTGCAGTAGCTGGCGGACAGGCTGCGGTCGTGTACCGATGCAGTGGGTTCTACGGTAGGTGCGCTCGGACGCAACCCGACTTCGCTAGCGGTCGCGCTGCCCGCGCCGCAACGCGTCGAGCCGCCGGCGCGCCTGCTTGGTCGGGCGCTCGCCGAGATCGGCTCCGAGCGGCCGCGCGAGGCGGCGCTGCAGGCGGTCGCGCTCGCCGCGCTCGATCGACTCGGGCGTCTCGGCATAGAGCGTTGCGGCAACGACTGCGGAACCGCGCTTGTCCGCGACGCCCGTCACGACCACCGTGCGGTGCAGCGCGCCGATCGAGATCTCGACCGTGTCGCCGACGTGCACGTCCTTCGCCGGCTTCACGCGCTCGCCGTTCACATGCACACGACCGCCGGCGACCGCGTCGGTCGCGGCGCTGCGCGTCTTGAAGAAGCGCGCCGCCCACAGCCACTTGTCGACACGTGTCGTCACCTGCGGAAGCGTACGCGCCCAGCCCGGCGGTGCTCCGGGCGCGATGAGGGCGGTTTGCATCTTGGTGCTGCCGTTCATGACGGCTCCTTTCGTCGGGTGGTGTGCAGCCACCTTCGCTCCGCAGCCTGTGAGCGCCCTCGGTAGGGCCTACGAATCGCCTCTGAGAGCACGCGGCGTTAGTCTGTGCCGCGATGGAAGCCGAAGCGCACGTCGACGAAGCTGCGCCTGCGGACGGGCGCGACCTGCGGGGTGTCTATCGCTACTACGAGCTCGCCAAGCGGGCCGAATGGCAGGTGCGCGATCTGCCCTGGGGGGAGGTGCCGCCGATCCCGGAGTACAAGGGCTCGCCGCAGAAGCTCGCGCGACGGCGCGATCTCTGGCGCTCGGTGGTCACGCAGCAGCTGCAGGCAGACGAGCTGGCGGTCGAGATGGCGACGCAGCTCTTTTCGATCGCGCCCGATCACGAGGCGAAGCTCTATTACACGACGATGGTGCAGGACGAGTCGCGCCATACCGAGGGCTGGCTGAAGCTGATTCACGAAGCGGGCGGCATGGCGGAGCGCGACCCGTACCTCGACCAGCTCGCGCAGCAGGTGCTCGAGGCGGACACGCTCGAGGAGAAGGTCTTCCTGATGCAGGTGTTCTACGAGCGGCTGATCATCCCGCGCTTCCGGATGATCGCCCGCTCGTCACGCGGCACGGTGCTCGAGGATCTCTGCAACCGCCTCGCGATCGACGACGGCATTCACCACGGCGCCGGCATGGCGTACGAGCGGGTGCTGCTCGAGGGCGCCGGCACGAAGGTGAAGACGCGGCTCGTCGATGCGGCCAACCGGTTGTTGCCGATCTTCACGCAGCACGCGCTGTGGCGGCCGAAGGCGCGCGAGTTCATCGGCGCGCTGATGCGCGAGACGGACATTCGCATGCTGCGAGAAGACCTCGAGCAGGGCATCCGGCTTGCGAAGTCGCTCGGGATTGACCCGAGCGGCATCGAACTGCCGGACGAACTCATCTAGTTAGCCGGCGGTGAGGATCAAGCGGCGCGAGGTGCCGAGGTGCAACACGTCTTCGATGCGCACCTGTTCCGCTCCGAGCGCGAGTAGCTCGCCCGGGATCGGGGGTTCGTCGAGTTGGAGGCGCCCGGTGGCGATCACCGCGCCGTTGCGCCGTAGTTCGTATTCGTAATCAGACACCGCAGGTACCGCATTTCCTCTCGGCCGCGAGCTTACCCGTCGGAACGACTAGATTCCCGCTATGTGCTTCGACATCGACTCCGAACCGCCGATCCCGCGGATCGCGGGCGCGGCCGTCTCCCACGACGACCTCGTCCTCACCGCCGCCGACGGCGCGAGCTTCGCCGCGTTTCTCGCGGCGCCCGACGAGCCCACAACGACCGGCGTCGTCATCTTCCCCGACGTGCGTGGGCTCTACCACTTCTACGAGGAACTGGCGCTGCGCTTTGCAGAGCGCGGGCACCGTGCGATTGCTCTCGACTACTTCGGGCGCACCGCCGGCGCGGCCAAGCGCGACGACGACTTCGAGTTCATGCCGCACGTCGAGCAGACGACCGACGCCGGCGTCCAGGCGGACGCCCGCGCCGCGGTCGACGAGCTTCGGTCGCGCGGCGCGACGTCGATCTTCTCCGTGGGGTTCTGCTTCGGTGGCCGCGCGTCGTGGGTCGCAGCCGCGTCGGGCCATGGTCTCGCCGGTTCGATCGGCTTCTACGGCTCGCCGACGCGCGAGCGCGGCGGCGCGAGCGTCGTTCAGCGCGTTGCCGAGATCGAGTGCCCCATCCTCGCCCTGCAGGCCGGCGACGACCAGGGCATCACCGCGGAAGACAACGCAGCGTTCGAACAGGCGCTCACGCAAGCCGGGGTCGAGCACGAGATCGTCGTCTACGACGGCGCCCCGCACAGCTTCTTCGACCGCAAGCAGGAGGATTTCGCCGAGGCGTCCGAGGACGCCTGGCAGCGCACGCTCGCGTTCATTGCGCAACATTCGTGATCCTCGCGATCGACCAGGGCACGACCGGCACGACGTGCCTTGTGGTCGACGACGAGCTGCACGTCCAGCGTCGCGGCCACGCCGAGCTGCCGCAGCATTTCCCACGGCCGGGCTGGGTCGAGCACGACCCGGAGGAGATCTGGCAGAGCGTCCTCGCGGCTGCCGGGCGGGCGGGGCTCGACGGCGTCGACCGCGTCGCGATCACGAACCAGCGCGAGACGACGCTGCTCTGGGACCGCGCAACCGGGCGGCCGGTCGCGCCCGCGATCGTCTGGCAGGACCGCCGCACCGCCGCGCGCTGCCGCGAGCTCGACCCGGACTTGATCCGCGAGCGCACGGGACTCGTCCCCGATCCGTACTTCTCGGCGACGAAGCTCGAGTGGCTCCTGCGCGAGCACGGGCGCGCCGGGCTCGCGTTCGGGACGGTCGACACCTGGCTCGTCTGGAAGCTCACCGGCGGCGACGTGCACGTGACCGACGTAACGAATGCATCGCGCACGATGCTCGCGTCGCTCGACACGCTCGACTGGGACGACGAGCTGCTCGCGCTCTTCGCCGTCGACCGGGCGCTGCTGCCGCGCATCGTCCGCTCCGACGAGCAGGTGGGGGAAGGCGAACTGCTCGGCACCCGGTTGAGCGTGCGCGGCATCGCCGGCGACCAGCAGGCGGCGCTCTTCGGCCAGGGCTGCCACCGCGCGGGCGAAGGGAAGGCGACGTACGGCACCGGCACCTTCGTGCTCGTGCACACCGGCGACGATGCCTCGCCTCCGCCGCATGGGCTGCTGAAGACCGCCGCCGCGGACGGCTACGCGCTCGAAGGCGCCGTGCTCGTCAGCGGCGCCGCACTGCAGTGGCTGCGCGACGGCCTCGGCGTGCTCGCGGACGCCGCCGAGAGCGAGGCGCTCGCGCGAAGCGTCGACTCGACGGGCGGGGTCGTCTTCGTCCCGGCGCTGACCGGCCTCGGCTCGCCGTGGTGGGACGCGGACGCGCGCGGCCTGGTCGCCGGCATCACGCGCGGCACGACCCGCGCTCACCTCGTGCGAGCGGCGCTCGAAGCGATTGCACATCAAGTCGCGGACGTCGTGGATGCGCTGCCCGACCCGCCGGCCGTGCTGCGGGCCGACGGTGGCGCGACCGCGAATGCGTTTCTGATGCAGTTCCAGTCCGATCTACTCGGCATTCCGGTCGAGGTCGCCGCCGAGCGCGAGACGACCGCGCTCGGCGCAGCCGCCCTCGCGGCGGGCCACGGAGCGCGCGTCGGCGTCGGCGCCGTCTACGAGCCGGAGCTCTCGCGGGACGCCGCGCTCGCACAACGCCAGGCGTGGTTGACGGCTTTGAACCGATCTCGAACTTAACGAGAAGTTCTTAGGCAGGAGGTGCATTCTTAGGTTCAACCCGAGCGAGGAGGCGTCAGTGGACGAGGTCGGTGGCAAGCTGGAGCAGGCGCTGTTCGAGATCCGGCGCGTGATCGCCGGGCAGGAGGAGATGCTGGAACGGGTGCTCGTCTGCCTGCTCTCCGGCGGCCATGTGCTGATCGAGGGCGTGCCCGGCCTCGCAAAGACCCTGACGATCAAGACGACCGCCGCGGTGCTCGGCGGCTCGTTCCACCGTGTGCAGTTCACGCCGGACCTCGTCCCGTCCGACCTCGTCGGGACGCGCATCTACCGACCGGACAAGAGCGACTTCGAGACGGAGCTCGGGCCCGTCTTCTGCAACTTCCTCCTCGCCGACGAGATCAACCGCGCGCCGGCCAAGGTGCAGTCGGCTCTGCTCGAGGTGATGCAGGAGCATCAGGTGACGATCGGGCACAACACCTTCATGGTGCCGAAGCCGTTCCTCGTGCTCGCGACGCAGAACCCGATCGAGTCGGAGGGCACCTACGCGCTGCCCGAGGCGCAGATCGACCGCTTCATGCTGAAGATCCTCGTCGACTACCCGGCGCACGACGAAGAGCTGACGGTCGTCGCGCGCTCTCTCGAGGAACCGCCCGAGCTCGCTCAGGTGCTGTCGCTCGAGGAGCTGACGGCACTGCAGCAGCAGGTGACCCAGGTGTACGTCGACCCGGCGCTGATCAGCTGGACCGTCGATGTCGCCACCGCCACGCGCCGCCCGGCTGAGCACGGCCTCGGCGAGATCGCCGACTACGTCTCGTTCGGCGCAAGCCCGCGCGGCCCGATCAGCCTCGTGTCGGCCGCGCGCGCGCTCGCGCTCATCCGCGGCCGCGACTACGTCGTGCCGGGCGATGTCGACGCGCTCGTCCGTGATGCGTTCCGGCACCGGCTCGTGCTCTCGTACCGCGCGCTCGCGGAAGAAGTCGCGCCGGACACGATCCTCGACCAGGTGCTCGCGGCGATGCCGACCCCGCAGATCGACCTCGGCCGCGCGCACGCCGTCTAGCTGAGTGTCCGACCCGCTCGCTCCGCTCCGCACACCTAGAGAGCCCGGGCCCGGGCCGCTCTCGGCGGCGTCGCTGCGCGCGCTCGAGCTGTCCGTCGCCCGGCGCGTCGACGGTCTCCTGGCCGGCGACTACCGGTCCGCGTTCGCGGGAGTCGGCAGCGAGTTGTGGCAGGTCCGCCCGTACGAGCCGGGCGACGACGTGCGCCGCATCGAATGGAACGTCACGGCCCGCACGGGCGAACCGCACGTGCGCGTCGAGCTCGCAGAGCGCGTGCTCGTCACGTGGCTCGTGCTCGACGCCTCTGCGTCGATGGCGTTCGGCACCGGCGACCGCCGCAAGGCGGACGTCGCGGAGGGCGTTGCGATCGCCGTCGGGTACGCAGCTACCCGGCGCGGCAACCGCCTCGGCACGATCGCCTTCGGCGCCGAGCCAGTCGTCGAACGCCCCCGCCAGGGACGGCGGGCGCTGCTCGACACGCTGCATCTCCTGCGCGACCTGCCACCTGCGGGCGCCGGCACGCTGCGCGACGCGCTCGAGGTCGCCGACCGGGTGACGAAGCAGCGCGCGCTCGTCATCGTCGTCTCGGACTTCCGCGGGCCGATCGACTGGCGGCCGCCGCTGCTGCGGCTTGCGGGCCGGCACGCCGTGCTCGCCGTCGAGGTGCGCGATCCACGCGAACAGGAGCTCGCCGATGTCGGCGAGCTCCGGCTCGTCGACCCGGAGAGCGGGCGGCAGCTGCGGGTCGACACCGGCGATCGTCGCCTGCGCGAGCGGTTTGCCGCCGTCGCCGCCGACGAGCGCCGCACGCTCGTTGCCTCGCTCGCATCCGCGGGCGTGCGCCACGTCGCGCTCTCGACCGGAGGCGACTGGCTGCGTCCGCTCGCCGGGTTCCTGCGCAGGAGCCGTCGCGCGAGATGAGCTTCTTCGCGCCCATCCTGCTCGTCTGCCTGCTGGTCGTGCCGGCGGCGATCGCGGGCTACCTCTGGCTCGACCGCCGCCGGGACGAGCGCGTGGCGGCTTGGGCCGCGCCCGCGCTCCTCCCGAACATGACCGGCCGCCCTCCGTCGTGGCGGCGGCACCTGCCCGTTGCGCTGCTGCTCGCCGGAGCAGCGCTGCTCCTCGTCGGCTTCGCGCGGCCGAGCACGACGATCACGGTGAAGCGCCAGGAAGCGACCGTTGTGCTCGTCATCGACGTGTCGGGCTCGATGGCGGCGAGAGACTCGCTGCCGACGCGACTCGCCGCTGCGAAGGCAGTTGCCTTGCGCTACGTCAGCGCGCTGCCGAATGGCTACCGAATGTCGGTTGTCGTGTTCTCCGACCACGCCGCCGTCACGGCTCCGCCCACACACGACCTGACGCAGGTGCGCAACGCGATCGCGAGAGCGAAGACAGACCCGGAGGGAACGGCGCTCGCCGATGCGGTCGTGCAGGCGGTGGCCGTCGGCCGCTCCGTGAAGGGCACGCAGGCGGGCACACGGCCGCCGGCGGTGATTGTCCTGCTCTCCGACGGCGGACAGACGGCGGGACGGGTGACGCCGCAGCAGGCGGCCACGAAGGCGAAGCAGGCGGGGATTCCCGTGTCGGCGATCTCGCTCGGCACTCCCGACGGCGTCGTCTTGCAGCCGCTGAAGGGCGGCTTCACCGAGCGCATTCAGGTGCCGGTCCAGCCGGCGGTGCTGCAGCTGATCGCGAAGACGAGCGGCGGCCGGTTCTACCAAGGCGCGGCGGGCGCCAACGTGAAGCAGACGTATGCCGAGCTCGGTTCGCGTGTCGGCAACCGGCGCAAGACCTTCGAGGTGACTGCAGCGGCGGCGGGCGGCGGGATCGCCTTCATGCTCGCGGGCGCGCTTCTCTCCGGCCTGTGGTTTCGGAGGTTCCCGTGAGAGCGCTCCTCGCAGCGGTGGTGGTGTCGCTCGCCGCGGCTGCGGCGTTCGCGCCCGTGGGTGGGGCGACGAACGAGTGCAACGGCATCCAGCAGTGCATCAGCGTGCCCGGGCCGTGGGTGGTCGTCCCCGCGCACGGGACGGCGCAGTACCTCCTCACCTGCCCGGGCGGCAAGAGCGTCGTCGGCGGCCTGGACGCCCAGGTGACCTCGCGTGACGTGCGCGTCGACTTCGTCGGCCGCCTGAGCGCTCCCGTGCAGCCCGGCGCGACGACGACCCGCTACGCGCTCTTCCGCGCGGTCTCGGTCTCGAAGCAGGCGCAGCTCTTCCAGCCGCTGCTCGGCTGCATTCCGACGCAGGGCGGCGGCGGGCGCTCGACCGTCTCCGCGCGCGTGTCGCCGCCGGGGCAGTCGCTCGAGTTTCGCTCGCGCATCGTCGTGATCGGCCCCGGCACGGTGCGGTTCGGGCGCGTCGCCTGCATGCCGTCGGAGCGGCTCGTCGGCTCCTGGGACGCGGTCGCGTTTCGCACCAAGCAACCTCCGGCGGTGGCGAATGCCGTGTACGTGAAGGCGACTCACGTGGTCGTCGGCAAGAAGGTCGTCGTCACCGGATCTGC
>PLDP01000286.1 GCA_003136795.1 Actinomycetota bacterium | reverse complement strand
TCGCGCAGCTCGACGATGTCGAGCACCTCGTCGATGCGCGCGCCCGCCACGCCGCCGTCGAGGTCGCCGAGCAGCCGCAGGTTGCGCCGGCCCGACAGATACGGATAGAACCGCGGCCCCTCGACGAAGCCGGCGACGCCGTCGAGCGCGCGGGCGCCGTCGACGAGCGGATCGCGCCCGAAGAGACGCGCGCTGCCGTCGGTCGGGCGGATCAGCCCGAGCAGCATGCGCAGCGATGTCGTCTTGCCCGCGCCGTTCGGTCCCAGATAGCCGAACACGTCACCGCGGTCGACGGTCAGGTCGACGTGGTCGACAGCGACGATCTCCCCGTAGCGCTTATAGAGCCCGCGCGCCTCGATCGGCGACGCGTCGCTCACTTGAGCGAGCGCGCCGCCGACTCGGCAGCAGACGTCGGGATCGAACCGGCGAGGATGTAGGAGACGCCGGCCGAATCCCAGCCGAGCACCGTACCGAGCTGCGTCGCGAGCTCGTGCGCGGTCACACCGTCAAGCGACACCGACGGGAGCGCATCGAGCATGCCCGCCTGGCCGGCCTTGCTCGTGTCCTGCTTGCGCTCGACGACAATGATCGCCCCGAGCCCCTGGCCGTAGGCCACGAGCACCGACTGCGAGTCGGCGGGGCCGACCAGCCGCACGTCCTGGCGCGGCAGGCCGACGAGCGTGTCGGGCGCCACGACCGGGAACGGCGCGGCAGCCTGCACGGCGGCGAGTCCGGTGATCGGAGCGGGTCCGCTCCCCGAGGTGCCGCTTCCGGCCTGCGACGAGAGATCGACGATCTTCGCGCCGGCCGGCGGCGAGACCGCGATGTCCGAATCGGGAACGGAACCGAACGAGATGTCGGTTGCCTCGAGCGCAAGCACCGGCGCCGACGAGCCCTGCGCATAGACGGCCACCTTGAGCGGCGTGCCGTGCGTGGCGTCCCAGGCGAGCTCGACCGAGCCGAGCAAGCCACCGTCATGGCTCGGCGAGACCGTCACGGTGTAGGCCTCCTGGCCCGCAACGTTCGACGGCTCGGCGCCCGAGACGGTCCAGTGCTTGCCGAGGTCGGTGAGGAAGGTCGTGATCTCGTCGAGCGTCGGCACCGCGGGTGCGGTCGTGCCTGTGCTGCCCGTCTTCTGCGGCAGGTCGGCGACGTAGGCGGTGTTCGACGTTGCGTCGTACACGGTCACTTTCGTGTCGTTCCAGACGATCTGCGCATCACCGGCATCGGACTGAAGCTCCAGCCGGCCGCCGTTCGCGTTCGCCCAGAGACGACCGGTCGCGCCGGTCATCAGAGCCGACCCCGTCTGACCCGTCAGCGCGCCCGACGGGAAGAGCTTGTTCGTGAAGGAGATCCGCGCGGTCACGCCTGCCGGCTCAGCTGCGCCGAGCGCGTCGTGCAACGCCTGCGCCAGCGGCTTCGGCGGCGGCGTCGAGCCGCTGCCGCCGCGAGACGCGACGGCGACCGCGGCGCCGGTGAGCACGACGACGACCACGACCGAAAGGGCAATCAGACGGCCAGTTGGGAGCGTGCGGAAGATCTTCACGGCAATCCTTTCTCTCGTTCCTGACGAGCAGGATCGCTCAAGGACTCTGAAGCTTTCCTGACGAACTCGATCGTCACGCGCGAGCCCTCGACGTAGGCCCGGCCCCCGTGGCGCTCGGCCGTGGCGCGGACGATCGCGAGGCCGAGACCCGATCCCCGGCCGTAAAAGCGCTCGAAGACGCGTTCGTGGTCGTCGGCGGCGATCCCCGGCCCTTCGTCCTCCACGCTCAGGGTTGCGCTGCCGTCGTGACGGGCGACCGAAACGGTGATGACGCCGCTGCCGTGGCGGCGCGCGTTCTCGAGCAGGTTGCCGAGCGCCCGCTCGAGCGCGGCGCGGTCGCCGCGAACCGTCACCGGCTCCGCGTTGACCGCGACGCCCTCCCCGGCCACCGCGCGGGCGAGCTCGTCGAGGGCGACATCCTCGTCGGGCGGAGGGGCCGCCTCTTCGCGCGAGAGCGCGAGCAGGTCGTCGGCGAGCTGTGCGAGCCGCTCCGCGTCGGACTCGAGGTCGGCGACGAGCGCCGCCGTCGCGCCGTGCCGGGCGAGGTGCGCGACGTTACCGCGCAGCGCTGTGAGCGGAGTGCGCAGCTCGTGCGAGGCGTCGGCCAGGAAGCGGCGCTCCGCCTCGCGTGCATGCTCGAGCCCTTCGAGCATCGTGTTCAGCGTCGTCGCGAGCCGTCCGACCTCGTCGTGGCGCTGCGGGTCCGGCAGCCGCCGCCGCGCGTCGCCGCTGCGGCCGATCTCCGCGGCCGCACGATCCAGGCGCACAAGCGGGCGCAGCGCGCCGCGGATCAGCAACGCGACAGCCGCACCGCCGATCCCCGCGGCGAGCAGCGCCGCGAGTAGCGTCAGCGCTCGCAGCGTGTGAATCGTGTCGACGACATCCGCGGTCGACGCGGCGACGAGCACCGCCCCGCCGCCGGCGACGTCCGCGAGCGGCGCCGAGTAGATACGCAGGCGGTCGTCGCCGAAGTCGATCGTCTCGTAGTGCCCCTTTCCGCTTGCGATCGCCTCCTTGGCGATCGTGCGTGGCAGCACGCGCCCCCCGAGCGAGAGCGAGCGCGAGACGATGCGATCGCGGCGGTCGACAACCTCGACCATGGCCTGCGTCGAGCCGACCGGAGCATCGAGCGCGCCCGGCTGCGTGACGAGCGCCGGCGCCGACGCGGCGAGCTGTGCGACCTCGACGGCCCGCGTGCGCAGTGTCTTGTCGAGCCCGCGGTGCAGGTGGCGCGCGACGAGCACGTCGACGGCCGAGCCGAGCACGACGACCGCGAGCATCGTCGAGATCGCCGCGGCGAGGATCGAGCGGAGGCGAAGGCTCATCGTCCGATCACGAACCCGACCCCGCGCACGGTCTCGATCAGGGACGGATCGCCGAGCTTGCGCCGCAGGTTCGTGACGGCGCGGTCGACGGTGTTTGCGCGCGTCGAGCCCTGCCAGATCTGCGCGATCGCCTGCTCCCTCGACACGACCCGCCGCGCGTTGCGCAGGAGCAGCTCGAGCAGGTCGGCCTCGCGCGGCGAGAGCGTGACCTCGCGGCCGGCGCGCTGAACGGCCCGCGTCGCGGGATCGAAGGTCAGATCGGCGAGCGCGAGCAGCTCTTCGGGCGCGTGGCGGCGAAGCAGCGCGCGAACGCGGGCGAGCAGCTCCTCGGTGGCGAACGGCTTGGCGAGATAGTCGTCGGCGCCGGCGTCGAGCCCGGTGACACGAGCGGACACCTCGTCGCGCGCGGTCAGCAGCAGCACCGGCGTGGCGAGCCCTTTCGCGCGCAGCCGCCGGCAGACCGCGAGCCCGTCGAGGCCGGGCATGGTCACGTCGAGCACGATCAGGTCGGGCGCCGACCGCTCGACGGCGGCGAGTGCCTCACCGCCGTCGGCAGCCAACACGACCGCGTATCCCTCGGCGGCGAGCGTCCGGTCGAGCATCCGCCGGATCGGCGCATCGTCGTCGACCACGAGAATCGCGGTCTCGGTCATGCGGTCAGCGTAGGCGACTAAGCGGTGACGAGCGCGAGATCCGCCTTCAGCGCCTCCAGGTCGAAGCCGTTCGGCGCACGGTCGCCGTCGAGGAAGTCGGCGGAGAGGATGCAGTACGCCTCGTCGCAGTAGCGGTCGAGGAACGTCCACGTCAGCTCCTGCAGCCTGCCCCAGGTGACGGCGGTGAGCGTGTCCGCGCTGTAGCGAACGACATCGACGGCATGCCCTCCCCACGATCCGGGCGCGGCCGGCCCGGTCAGCGACCCGGGCCAGTCCCACGTCTGCTGGCTCTGTGCGCTGAGCGGCATCTGCAGGCCCAGGTAGAGCCCGCCGAAGAGCCACGCGCCCGAGCGGACGAGCTCGTGGTCGTGCACCGACACGCGTGCGTAGGCGCCGATGCTGTGGCCGGCAATGCCGCTCGAGCGCCAGAGCTGCAGGACGTCGAGCACGACCGCCCCCGCCTCGCCGGTCGCCGGGTCGACCTGCTTGACCTGGTCGAAGGCGGCGAGGACGCCGGTCTCGGGCACCTCGACGGGCTTCCCCTGCGCGGCCGCCGTCCACGCCTCGATCATGTGACCTGCAGCCGCGATCGTGCAGTCGCCGATGCGGTCGTTCGCGTACATCGGCCAGTCGTGGACATGCGTCGTCTCGTCGAACGCGTCCGGTGGGCTGGGCAGCTTTGCCTTGTCGACGTAGCGCGCGAGCGAGAGCGTGCGCACGTCGGTGCGCACCGGCAGCTTGCCGAGCTTTTGCGCCGCGATCGTTGTGGTAGCCATTGCGAGGCCTCCTCTCGGATGGGCGCCGCAGTGACAGGGTGAACCTACACGTTTTGGTTGTCGCGCGCCCAGGCGGCGAGCAGGCCGCGGTAGTGCTCGACGAAGTGCTCCTGCTCGTGCGCGGGGAACGTCGAGCGCACGGTGTGCACGAGCACGTCGTCGAACTCGGCGGACGTGAACCATTCGTGCGCGAGCTCCGGCAGGTGCGCGAGGTGCTTGGCGCAGAACTCCTCGTAGGCCTCGACCTGGAAGTAGTCGTCGGCGAGCGCGCGGTAGGCGGCGAGCTTCTCGTCGTAGGAGAGGTCGTCGCGGTCGCCGTATTCGAAGTAGGCGCGCGAGTTCTGGTTCATCTGCATCTCGCGCCGCGTGATCACGCAGAACGCGCTCCAGCGGACGAGCGCCGTCATCGCCCACGGGAAGTAGTAGTGCAGCGACGTCAGCGCGACGTCGGGCGAGGCGTTCGCGTAGTCGATCGGGTACGCGACGCCGTCCTTGATGATCGTCTCGCACGAGTTGAACTCCCAGCGGAAGAACGCGTTCACGAGCCGCGATATGGAGACGATTTCATCACCCAGCTCGGGCGTGAGGAAGTCGTGCTTGACCTGGTATCTGTCGTGCATCGGCTTGGACGGGTCGAACCACATCGCCATCGTCTCGGCGCCGATCGACAATGACCTGACAAAAACATCGAAGTCTTCGAGCGCCGTCTGCAGGTGCATCATCCGCTCGCCGGACTCGTCGTAGCGCGCGCGCAGTTCCTCGGCCGAGCCGACGCGCGAGACGCCGACCCACTGGCCGCCGTCGAACGGCTTCATGAAGAGCGGGTAGCCGATGTGCTCGCCGATCGCCTCCAGGTCGAACTGCGCGTTGTAGCGGTCTGCGGTCTCCTGGAAGCGCGGGTTCGAGGGCGGCACCTTGTGCGGGATCAGCCACGTCTCGGGCACGCGAATGCCGAGTCGCATCAGCGCGCAGTAGGCGGAGTGCTTCTCCATCGCCTGGAACGTGAAGGGGTTGTTCAGCAGGTAGACGTCGTCGACGAGCGAGACCTTCTTCAACCAGGCGCGCGGCAGGTCGTACCACCAGGCGAGCCGGTCGATCACGAGCGAATAGCGCGGCGTGTAGCGGAGGTCGAACGGCTCGTTGACGATCCGCTCGGTGGCGAGCCGGTGCCCGTCGACCGGGCCGAGGCGCGCGATCAGCGCCTCGAACGCGGCGGGCCAATCCTCCTCGGTGCCGAGGAGCAGACCGATCANNGTGCGATGCAAGGACGCAGGTCGCGCACATATGCGGGCATATGGGCGCGACCGAGGACGCGGCAGCGTGCCGACGAGCGCGGCCGGGCGACACAACCTTCATTGTGTGAGAGCTTCTTAAACAAACCGAGGCAGATGATGCGCGATCTGGCGCCGCCAGGACGGCCAGTCGTGCGGGACGTCGTGCCCCCACAGGTCCACTTCGTGGCGAATGCCGTGCTGCGCGAGCAGCGCCCCGAAGCGCTTCGTCGACTCGAGCGCGCCGGTGGTGTCCTCCCACTGCCCCTGCCCGCAGACGAGGAGCAGCGAGGCATGAGCGCGCAGCCACTCGAGATGGTCGCCGCCGATGTTCGCGACGTAGTCCATCGGGTTGTTGAAGTAGACGGCATCGCCGCGCTCGCCGCCGCCCTGCACGGAGACGTCGTAGACGCCGCTCAGGCACAGCGCGAGGGGAAAGAGGTCGGCGCGCTTGAGGCAGAAGTTGGCGGCGTGGTAGGCGCCGAACGAGGTGCCGGTAGCGATCAGCTCCTGCGTGTGCGAGTCGGCCTGCACGAACGGCACGAGCCGCGCGAGGATCCAGCGCTCGTACTGGCCGTGCCGCTGCGCGCGCTCCTCGAGCGAGAGGTCCCGGCGCGTCCAGCTCTCGCGGTCGAACGACGGCGCGCAGTACAGCTTCACCTTGCCCGCGTCGAGGAGGCCGCCGAGCGCCTCGACCATGCCGCGATCCTCCCAGTCGTGCGCCTCGCCCTGCTCCGACGGGAACACAACCACGGGGCGGCCGTAGTGCCCGTAGGCGAGCACGGTGCCGCCGTCGAGCTCGATTGCCCGGCGGCTCACGAGACAGCCTCGATCAGTGCGGGCAGGTTCGGGTCGAAGGCGTCGCGCCAGCACGTCCAGGTGTGGCCGTCGCGGATCTCCGCGAGCCACGCCGCGTAGCCGTGGGCGGTGAGCGCGTCGGCGACCGCGTGGTTGTTGGGACGATTCTCCTCCGACGTCCCGCAGGTGATCGCGACGGGGACCGGCCGCTCGGCGGTGGTATCGCGCAGCACCGTGCCGACGAAGCGCGTGATCCGCTGGTAGCGGCCGAAGCCCGACTCGACCTTGTCGGAGCGTTGGCGGAAGAAGCTGCCCGACTGCAGGAAGAGGCCGTCAAAGGTCTTCGGGTGGCGGCGCTGCGCGTGCAGCATGGCGAGCGCGCCGAGGCTCGCGCCCATCCCGATGCGCTTCCCGTGCGGCGCGCGCCGGGCGATCTGCGGCAGCAGCTCACGGACGAGCGCGCCGGCGTAGAGCGCCGAAGCCGAGTAGGTCTCGTTGCGGTCGACCGGCTGGATCAGTGCGGCGCGCATCGGTGGGATGCGCTCTTCCCAGCTCATCGCATCGAGGAACCGCGTCAGCCCCGCGTACGCCGCGTACTCGGGGCCGTCGTGCACGACGAGCAGCGGCGCGTCAACGCCCGGCGGCTCCGGAGTCGCATAGAGCAGGACGTCGACGCGCGCGACGAGCCGCCGGCAGCGGACCTCGATCCGCTCGACGGGCCCTGCGTCTGCGATCGAGCCGAGCCATGCGGGTGGCTCGTACTCGGGCCATTCGATCACCGACTTGTCGCCGAACGGGCCCGGCGCGTGCAGCGGGTTGGCCGGGTCGGGCACGAAGGCGCCGTCGACGCCGATCAGGTATTCGAGCCGGTCGGCGTCCGGCCGCGGGAAGGTGAGCCGCCACGCGTCGTCGCTCCAGGCGAACGGCGGCCCCGGCCGCGGGCGGGAGACCTCCTGACCGAGCAGCACCTCGCCGAAGCGGTGCCCGGGGTCGGCCAGCGCGAAGTCGACCGCGTCCTCCCGGACGCGGGGCGGGCTCAGCGTTTCTTCTTGGGTCGATTCTGGCGTGCGCGAATCTTGTACTCCCGCACGCGTTCTTGCCGCAGCAGGTGGTTGCGCTTGAGCTCGACCGCAGCCAGCTCGCGCTGCAGCTTCACGTAGCTCTGCCAGCGATCGGGTGCCAGCGAGCCGTCTGCGAGCGCTTCGCGGATCGCGCAGCCGGGCTCCTGGTCGTGCGCGCAGTCGGTGAAGCGGCAGCGGCGCGCGATCTCCTCGACGTCGCCGAACGCCTGCTCGAGGTCGGCGTCCCAGAGCTGCAGCTCGCGGATGCCGGGCGTGTCGAGCACGACGCCGCCGGTCGGGAGCAGGATCAGCTCGCGGTGGCTGGTCGTGTGGCGGCCGCGCTGGTCGTCTTCGCGCACCTCTTGCGTCGCGAGCACCTCCTCGCCGACGAGGGCGTTCACGATCGTCGACTTGCCGACGCCGGAGGAGCCGAGCAGCACGGCGGTCTTGTTGCCCTCGAAGTACGCGAGCAGCCGTTCGAGCCGGGCGCCGGTCCGCGCCGAGACCGCCTCGACCGGGCACGCGCCGAGGGTGACCGTCTCGACCTCGGTGAGGTACGGGGTGACGTCGTCGACGAGGTCGGTCTTCGTCAGCAGAACGACGGGTTGTGCGCCGCTCTCCCACGCCATCGCCAGGTAGCGCTCGAGGCGGCGTACGTTGAAGTCGAGCGGCAGCGCCTGCACGAGGAAGGCGACGTCGACGTTCGCGGCGAGGATCTGCTCGCGCGTCTTCTGCCAGACCTCCTTGCGGGAGATCGAGGTTCGGCGCGGGAGCAGCGCCTCGATCAGGCCGGTCTCGCGGTCGAGGCCGACCCAGTCGCCGACGCCGGGCAGGTCGTCGTCGCGCACGAAGCGCGTGGCCGCGCTCGCGTGCACCTCTCCCTCCTCGGTCGCGAGGTCGTAGGCGCCCCTGTGCTGGATCGCGACGCGGGCGGGCACGAGCCCTGCGGCGCAGTGATCGGCGAACGCGGCCTCCCAGCCGTCGTCCCAGCCAAGCCGTTGCAGCAGCGATTCCGTAACCGGAAGTGTCAACCAAAGCTCCTTTGCGTGTGGTCGGTGAGTCGCCACGACCCGCCGAGCTCGCTTCAGGAGCGGAGGCGACGGGCCGTGGCGCAGCAAGTCCGGGACTGAACGGGTTGTCTCATCGCTGCACCACCTCCTCGTCGATCGCTGGAACTGCGCCCATTGTGCGGGCGGCCGCCGCAATGCGCAAGGGCAGCGCGCAAGTGGAGCCTCGGTACACTTGCGGCGCCCGCGGCGCGGTGAGGTTCCGAACCGGGTCAGATCCGGGAGGAAGCAGCCCTAAGGATCCCTCACCGGTGCCGCGGACTTTCCCGGGCGCATAGCTCAGCGGGAGAGCGCTCGCTTCACACGCGAGAGGTCCCTGGTTCGATCCCAGGTGCGCCCACTTTCGTAGCGCAGCTTCCGAAGCGGGTGCTGGCTCGACTCAGGCCGGAGGCGCAGGTGTTCCAGACCTGCAACGGACGACCGCACCATCGCAAGAACGTGCTCCGCGCGATCTACCGAGCTGGCGACCAGGCGAGCTTGAACAAGAAGGGCGGCAAGAAGGTCGGCTGTCACGACCTCCGCCACTCGTGCGCCGGTCTGCTGCTCTCGGCTGGTGTTCCGGCCCCGAAGGTTGCCGCGATCCTGCGCCACGCGGATGCACGGGTAACACCGACGGTCTACGCCGGGGTCGTCGAGTCACAGCGAGCAGAGCTGCGGGACGACCTCGAAGCGGCACTGCGCTGAAGACGAGAGGGCGACCCCCGGGGAGTCGCCCTCTCATGCGACCGGCGAAGCGGCTCGGTTACCCGTTGGGTGGGTTCTTGCCGCGTGTGGCGACGTAGCTGACGCAGTCACCCTGGTTCTTGAAGACGCCGTAGGCTTGCCAGCCGCCCTTCTTGCATTGGGCCGCCGTGAGCGGCGGGGTCTGCTCCGAGTAATTGGTCTCGAAGAGGTTCGCGTGAAAGACGTTCCAGCTCTGGCCGGGCTGATCGACGGAGAAGGTGAACGCGCCGTCGAGGTTCGTGTCGGCGACGGTGACGGACGAGCCCGTCGTCTGGGCGCCACAGAGCGCGCAACCTCCGTCGACTCTGATGAAAGCGGGCGGCGAGAAGACGTACGGCGCCGGGGCAGGGCCGGCGGCCCCGACCTCGACCAGCGCGGTGAAGACGTACGGCTTGCCAAGCTGAGCGTGCGCGAGATACCACTCGCCGTTCCCGTCGGCGGAGACGGTCTCGCCCTGGTCAAGGTTCTGCGGAATCCCTTGCGAGAGGACATTCACGTCTCCGTTGCCGATGCTGACGTCGATGTCGCCCCCCGCGAAGGCGGAGCCCGTGAGCGTCACCGTGAACGACACGGTGACCTCCCCGCCGGCGGGCGGAAGCACGCGCGGGACCGCGACCGCCGAGGAGTCGTAGCCGAGATTGCCGCCGTGGATGCTCTCCGGTGCCACGAATCCCAAGTTCAGCGTCCCGCCCGGATCGAGACTCGGCTGGCTGCACGAACTCGGCAGCCCAGCTAGACCGCTCGAGACCGTGATCGTCGGGTCGGTAACGGTCGTTGCCGAGCCGTTCGAGAACAGGAGGTTCCAACTTGGATAGAGCGGCAGGGTGGCGCTACCCGAGACGCTGTTCGAGCCCTGCGGCACGTCATAGTTGAGTATCGAGAAGGCGGCGACCCCGAGGCCGGGAGGCCCACCGCTGGGGCCGTAACTGACCGCACACTGCGGGGGCGAATCCGACCGCGCCGCCTGCGCAGGCACGAACAAAACGACGAGCGCAAGTAGTCCGACGAAGCCGCACCGGAGCAGGCGCCGCTGGTTCTGATTCGTACCGCGAATCAGGGTGTGCCGCATCTAGAGCCGCCTCTCCATTGGATGACAGTGTGCTCGAGTAACGTGGCGCCCGCGCGAAGCGCAGCAAATTAGTCGAACTCGACCACACCATACGCCGCCTTTCAACGCAATCCGAATGACGGCCGATCCTCTATGGGCCTGACCGGATGTCGCGCGAACAATCGGAGCGAGCGACACTGCGACACGACCTCGAGGCTGCGCTGCGGTGGAGATGAGAGAGGGCGACCCAAGGATCGCCCTCTCGCGTATCCGGTGGAACTTCGCTTTTACCCGTTCGGTGGGTTCTTGCCTCCGGTGGCGACGAAGCTGACGCAGTCGCCCTGGTTCTTGAAGACACCGAAGGACTGCCAGCCGCCGTTCTTGCACTGGTCCTTCGAGGTCGGGAGAAGCGGCTTCGCGGCGATGTCCTTGGCGAACTCGGACGTGTTGCCGGCAGCGTCGGTGGCTGTGGCGCTGATCAGCGTGCCCCGTGCAACCGACGGCAAGACGGCGGTGAAGCTGCCATCCGGTGCCGGTGTCGCCGTGCCAAGGAACGTCGCCCCCTCGCCGTAGCCGGACGGGTCGCCTCCCGGCACCGGCACGGGATTGGCGAAGAACTCGAGCGTGACCGTTTGCGCGCTTGGCGTGTCGATCGTTCCGGTGACGACGAGGTGGCCCGACGCTGCGATCGCCGAGGTGAGGACCGGGAAGTTCTGCAGGTTGTTCGGCCCTGAGTCAGCATCGCCCGGATCGTTCAGGGTCACACCATCGCCGCCGAGATCGATCCCGAGTCCGCCGTTCGAGAAGATGCTGTTGCGGCTGATCGTGTTGTCGGTGCCCGCGTCCACCTCGACGCCGGTGCCGCCGTTGAAGGCAATCGTGTTGGCCGCACCAGGCGCGGCGCCTCCGATCAGAGTGTCGTCGCCTCCCTGAATCGCAATGCCGGTTCCGGTGCCGGACGAGCTCGCAATCGCTCGCGTGCCGGTCCAGTCGGTGCCGATGAGATTCCCCTGAATCACGGTCCCCGAGACCGTGGAGCTGATAGCCACCGCGGGCCAGCCGCTTCCGCTCTCGATGAGGTTGCCTGCGCCGGGCGCGGTCCCGCCGATGACGGTGCCGGCCGACCCTGGGGCCAGCCCGATCGCTTGGCCCTGGTTCGCGACCATTGTCGTGCCAGCGGCGTTCGTGCCGATGTAGTTGCCGGATATGACGGTGCCCGTCGAGCCCACGCCGACGAATACCCCTCCCATGACGTTCCGTGCTGCGGCGGTCGTCCCGCCGATGACGGCGTGGGTGACATTCGCAAAGAGATCTATTCCGCTGCTACCGGGGATTTCTTGCGCTCCGCTCGCGTCAGTGCCGAGTAGGTTTCCTTGAATCGTGATCGCGGTCGGCCCGGTGTTGACGAGGCCGACCGCGGGTCCGCCGTTTCCCGAGATGAGGTTGCCGGCGCCTGGTGCAGTGCCACCGATCGTGACCTCGGATGGTGCGCCGCTCGAGCCGGCCACCCCCACCCCCACGTAATGCGGGTCGCAGTTGCAGTTGTTCAGTGCGTTACCGAGCGCGGACGTACCGGCGGCGTTCGTGCCGATGTAGT
>PLDP01000105.1 GCA_003136795.1 Actinomycetota bacterium | reverse complement strand
CAGCACCGCGGTCACCGAGTCGCAGCTGAACGGCGCCTGCCGCAACCCGTGGAGCCCCGAGCACACGCCGGGCGGCTCGTCGGGGGGCGCGGGAGCGGCGGTCGCAGCCGGGACGATGCCGCTCGCGCACGGCTCCGATGGCGGCGGTTCGATTCGCATCCCCGCCTCGTGCTGCGGGCTCTTCGGCATCAAGCCGTCGCGTGGTCGCGTCTCCCCCGCCCCGTACGTGAGCGGATCGCTCGAGCTGTCCCAGAGCGGGCCGCTCTCGGTGAGCGTGCGCGACGCCGCGGCATTCCTCGACGCGATCGCCGGCTACGAAGTGGGCGACGCGCACTGGGCTCCGCCGCCCGCTCGGCCGTTCCTCGACGAGGTCGGCGCCGACCCGGGCCGGCTGCGGATTTCGTTCACGGCCGAGCCGCCGATCCCGCACGAGATCGACCCGCGCGTCGTCGCGGTCGCGCGCGAGGCGGCCGACGCACTCGCGGCGCTCGGGCACGAGGTGGTCGAGGGCGGCCCGCAGTNNGACCTCGAGCGTCGTCTTCGCCCAGGCCGTCGCCGGCCTGCAGCGGATGGCGCGCCGCGTCGTCGCGTTCTGGGACGACGTCGACATCGTCCTCACGCCCGGCCTGGCCAAGCTGCCCGTGCCGATCGGCTGGATGTTCGAGCCCGACGACCCGTGGGAGCAGTTCCGCCGCGGCGGCGAGTTCACGCCGTTCACGCCGATCGTCAACGTCACCGGACAGCCGGCGGCGATGGTCCCCTTCGGCGTCGTCGACGGGCTGCCCGTCGGCGTGCAGCTGATCGGCGCTCCCGCCGGCGAGGCGACGCTCTTCCGCCTCGCTGCGCAGTTGGAGGAGTCGCACCCGTGGGCGGAGCGCCTGCCGGTGCTCGCATGATCGGCAAGCTGCGCCAGGACCTCGCCCAGCGTATGTCGCGGATCGCGCTCCTGGCCGCGGCGGCCGACCAGCATCGCGGTCCGGTCCCCGACGTCTCGGGGACGATCGAGTTCGAGACGAGCTTCGGCACGCTCTACCTCGACGCATCCGACACCGTGATCACGCCCGGGCTCGTCGCGATCGGCGAATGGGAGCCCGGCCTCACCTCCTACTTCGGCGCGTACCTGAAGCCCGGCATGACGTTTCTCGACCTGGGCGCGCACGTCGGCTACTTCTCGTGTCTCGCCGGCCGGCTCGTCGGGCCGCGCGGGCTCGTCGTCGCGTTCGAGCCGAACCCGCGCAACTACGAGCTGCTGCTCGCGAACGTCTGGCGGAACGGGTTGACGAACGTGGTCTGCTTCCCGTGGGCGGTCTCGGACAGCTCGCGCATCGTCAACCTGTACCTCTCAGCCGACAACAGCGGCGACCACCGGATCTACGGCGACGGCGAGCACGTGCCGGTGCGTGCGGTCGCGCTCGATTCGCTCGAGGCGCTCAGACCGCCGGTCGACGTCGTGAAGATCGACGTGCAAGGCGCGGAGGAGGCGGTGTTCCGTGGCGCCGAACGGCTGCTCGCTGCCTCGAGCGGCGCGCTCGTCGTCGCGGAGTTCTCGGTGCACGANNCTCGGGTACACGATCCGCGCGCAGCATCCCGAACAGCACGACGTGCTCGACCTGAGCGACGACGAGATCCTCGCCCACTGTGCGGGTGAGGGCGGCACGCTGCACACGAACCTGCTGCTCAGCCGATCGCAGCGTTGAGCTCGGCGGCGAGCTCGAGCGCGTCTTGCACATCGGCGGCGATCGCAAGGCAGGTGTCGTCGCCGGCGAGCGTGCCGAGCACGAGCGGATGCGCGCACCGGTCGAGCGCTCGCGCGATCGCGGGAGCGGAGCCGATCTCCGACTGCAGGACGACCACGTTCTGGGCGGCCACCGCCCGGCGGCCGAATTGCGCGAGCAGCGTGTTGAGCGTCTCGCGCGGATCGACGCGCCGTTCCGTGTTCGGCAGCACGTAACGCAGCGAGCCGAGCGCGTCGCGCGCTTTCTCGAGGCCGAGCTCGCGAATGTCGCGCGAGACGGTGGCCTGCGNNTTCTGGCGATCGGCTTTCCCGAGGTGGGGCTCGGTCTGCACCCGGCCAGCATTCCCGTTCACGTTTGGACGCGCAAGCACGAGGAGCGAGGGATACATTCCCGTCATGGCCGGCAACGCGGATCAGGCTCGGAACGGCGGATTGCGGGCCGCGGTCAGGCGGGTGGCCGGACACGCCACGGCGATCGGCCGGCTCGAGGCGGAGCTCGCACAGCTCGAGCTGAAGCGGAAGGCCGCGTCGTTCGGCGTTGGGGCAGCGCTCGCGCTCGGCGCCGTGCTCAGCGGCTTGTTCATGGTGACGTTCCTGTTCGCGACCCTGACGGCCGTGCTCGCGATCTTCGTCGACACCTGGCTCGCGTTGCTGATCATGACGTTCGTCTTCGCGATGCTCACGGGCGTGCTGGGGCTGTTCGCCAGGCGGCTGTTCAAGAAGGCAACGCCGCCGCTCCCGGAGCAGGCGATCCATGAGGCGAAGCTGACGAGAGATGCGGTCCGTCCATGAAGCGCACGCAGGAGCAGATCCACGACGAGATCCAGGCCGAACGCGAGCAACTCGCCGGCGCGGTCGCGCAGCTGCGCGAGGAGACGAACGTCGCGGCCAAGCTCAAGCCCAAGCTGCCGTTCGTCGCCGTGGGCGCCGCGTCGATCGGATTGCTGCGCCTGCTCGCGCGGCGCCGCCGCAGACCCTGAACATCGCACTTGTCAAACGAACGGTCGCGCAGTTCCTGGCGAACGACTGCATGGGGCTCGCGAAGGAAGTTGCGTACAGCTCGCTGCTCGCGTTCTTCCCGGCGGTGATCGCGCTGATCGGCCTGCTCGACGTGATCCACGCGTACGGCGCGCTGCAGAAGTTCATCGACCCCGTCGCGCCGAAGGCGGTCACGCAGCTCATCCAGACGTTCCAGCAGGACTCGGGCGGTTCCGGCTCGGTCGTCGCGCTCGTCATCGGCACGCTCGCCGCGGTGTGGGCGGCATCAGGAGCGATGGGGTCGGTCGTCAAGGCGGTCAACCGCACCTACGGCCGCCGCGAGACGCGGCCGTTCTGGAAGGTGAAGCTCGTCTCGGTTGTCCTCGTACTCGCCTCCGCGCTTGTCACCGCCGGGATGCTGCTCCTGATCGTGGTGGGCGGGACGCTCGGCGATGCGATCTCGCGGCGCTCGCACCTCGGCGGTTCGTTCACATGGACGTGGAACATCCTGCGCTGGCCGATCGCGTTCGCCGCGGTGCTGCTCCTCTTCGAGTTGATCTACTACCTCGCGCCGAACAACGAGCAGCGCACCTGGCGCTGGGTGACGCCGGGCGCGGTGGCCGGCGGCCTCGCGTGGGTGGCGCTCAGCGGTTTGTTCGCGCTCTACACCTCGTTGTCGAGCTCGTACACGAAGACCTACGGCGCGCTCGCGGGCGGCATCATCCTGCTGCTCTGGCTGAACTACTCGGCGTGGGCCGTGCTGTTCGGAGCGGAGCTGAACGCACAGCTCGACCGGCAAGCGCTTGATCGGCCCGTCTCTTCGAGACGTGTCCTACCTCAGAGGTAGGACACGTCCGTTCTGAGCAGGCGTCAGGCGCGCAGCTCGGCCCCGAAGCGGGCCGCGAGTGCCTCGACGATCGCTGCGCGGAGGCGCGAGGCGTCCTCGTCCGCGAGCGTGCGCTCGGGTGACTGGTACGCCACCGCGAACGCGACCGACTTCTTGCCCGCCGGAATCTGATCGCCGCGATAGTCGCTCAGGAACCGCGCCTCGCGCAGCTCCTCTCCGGCCGCCTCGCGCGCCGCCGCGAGCAGATCTCCGGCCGGCACGCCCTCGTCGACGACGAACGCGAGATCCTGGCGCAGCGGCGGGAACGTGATCACGTCGCGGTAGAGAATCCGCTCCGGAACGAGCGCGAAGAGCTCCTCGAGGTCGAGCTCGAACGCGCTCCACTCACCTTCAAGACCGACCGCGCCGTGCTGGGCCACCCACCCGGACTGCACGCGCGCGCCGACCGGCGAGCCTGCGAGCACCTGCGCACGCTCGAACACCGGCTCGGCGTGCAACGCCTCGAACACCGCCTCGACGATGCCCTTCGCACGGAAGAAGCTGCCCTGCAGGATCCCGCCGAGCCGCCAGCGCTCGTTCGGCACCTTCGAGCCGGCGACCGGCAGGTACACGTGCGCGACCTCGAAGAGCTCGACGTCGTGGTTTCCCATGTCGATGTTGTGCCGGGCGGCGCCGATCAGGCCGGTCGCGAGCGTCGTGCGCAGAAGCCGCTGCTGCGAGCTGAGCGGCACGGGCAACTCGAGCGCGCCGGGATCGGGGTCGTCCGGCTGCAGCGAGTACGTGTACGCCTCGTAGAGCCCGGCGCCGACGAGCACGTCCTCGACCTGCCGCCGCAGCCGCTGGAAATGATTGAGCCGGCCGAACATCGCCTGACGCACCGGCAGCGTCACCGGCACGTCCTCGAGCCGGAAGCGCGCGACCTCCTCCACCACGTCGATCTCGCGCCGCACGTCGCGGGAGCGCCACGTCGGCACCGTCACGTCCCACTTCTTCCCGACGTCGAAGCCGAGGCGCCCGAGCCGTTCGCGCTGCTCGCTCTCGGCGATCTCCAGGCCGAGCACGTCGTTGGTGTACCCCGGCCGAAACGCGATCACGGCCGGCGCCGGCAGTTCGCCGCGCGCCTCGCCTTCGCCGGTCCAGCGCGCCCCCGCGAGCTCGACCAGCAGCT